>NZ_JBSFWU010000107.1:0-24471 GCF_053594995.1 Streptomyces sp. NPDC002536 | reverse complement strand
GGTACGTCGACTGCGGGCCGCCCCAGAGGTTCCGGGGCGCAGCCCCGGGCTCCTCGGCTGCGGGCGCGTCGTGGTTGCTCGCGCAGTTCCCCGCGCCCCTGACGGGGCGCGAGCGCTACCCGTAGTGGCCCCCCAACCCGGCGCCGAGCAGGTCGAACGCCCGCTCCGCATCGGCATGGGCACGCTCCAGCGCCTCCGCGGGCTGGCACCCCGAGGACAGGGTGCGCCAGTTGGCGAGGGAGAGGCGGTGGTGGACGGTGATGATCTGGGCGGCCGCCAGCCACGCCGTCAGCTCCTCGCCGGCGCCGCCGCCGGCCTCCCGCAGGGCGTCGGCCAGTTCCTTCTCGTCCCGCGCGGTGAAGCCGATCGTGCGGGCCAGCAGGCCGGGCGTGCCGTAGATCAGATCGTGGAGCGCCCGTACCGCCGGGTGGTCGCTGAATCCCGTCACCGGGTCGTGGGCGTCCAGCCGTGCGTGGAAGTGCGCGCGCAGGGCCGCGAGGGGCGACTGGCCCGCCTCCCGGCCGCGCACCACGCGGGCCGCCTCGCCCTGGTGGTCGGCGATGCGGTGCAGGACCAGGTCCTCCTTGGTGGGGAAGTAGCGGAACAGCGTGGGCTTGGACACCTCTGCCGCCGCCGCGACGTCCGCGACCGACACCTTGTCGAAGCCGTGCTGCAGGAACAGCGCGATGGCCACGTCGGACAGGGCCTGCCGCGTGCGCTGTTTCTTGCGTTCCCGCAGTCCGGTCTGTTCCTGCTGCTCGCTCACGCGCTCCACCCTAGCAGGAAAATCATTACTCGGAAACTTTTGTTACTCAGTTGCGTTTTCTCTCCCGGCGGGCTTGTAATGGGCGTACCGAAACCCAGGGAGGGAACCTTCATGACCGCCACCGACGTACTGATCGTGGGCGCCGGCCCCACCGGGCTGACGCTCGCCTGCACGCTCGCCCGCGCCGGGGTGCCCGTACGCATCCTCGACAAGTCGCCCGGCCCCCACCCCGGTTCGCGCGGCAAGGGCCTCAACCACCGCAGCCGGGAGATCTTCGACGACCTCGGCATCGGGGAGCGCGTGACCGCTGCGGGTGCCGAGCACACGGTGCTCCGCAAGTACCGCGACGGCGTCCCGGTCGCCGACCACGTCGCCTTCGGGGACCGGACCGCCACCCCCGACGTCCCCTACGCCAGTTCGCTGCTGATCCCGCAGTGGCGGATCGAGGGCTTCCTGCGCGACCGCCTCGCCGAGCTCGGCGTCCAGGTCGAATTCGGCTGCGAGGTCGCGGAGTTCGCGCAGGACGCCGACGGGGTCACGGCCGTGCTGGCCGACGGGCGGCGCATCGAGGCGGGCCGGCTCGTCGGCAGCGACGGCGGCCGCAGCTTCGTGCGCAAGGCGCTCGGGGTGGGCTTCGAGGGGGAGACCGAGGCCGAGGAATGCATGGTCATCGGTGACGTGCGGGCCGACGGCCTCGACCGCGGCTACTGGCACCAGTGGTTCGACGAGGACGGCGGCCTGATGCTCTGCCCGTTCCCCGGCAGCGACCACTGGCAGCTCCAGGGCATGCCCGAACGGAACGCGCAGGGCGAGGTCATGGAGCCGACGCTGGAGATGTTCCAGCGGCTCCTCGACCGCCACGCCCGGATCCCCGGGGTGCAACTCGCCGACCCCACCTGGGTCTCCACCTACCGCATCAACGTCCGCATGGCCGACCGCTTCCGCGTCGGCCGGGTCTTCCTCGCCGGGGACGCCGCGCACGTCCACTCCATCGCCGGGGGGCTGGGCATGAACACCGGCATCCAGGACGCGTTCAACCTGGGATGGAAGCTCGCCCTGGTCGTCAACGGGCAGGCGGGGGAGGGGCTGTTGGACACCTACGAGGAGGAGCGGCTGCCCGTCGCCGCGTGGACGCTGAACGTCACGAGCGAGGGGCTGCGCCGGGTGCGCGAGGGCATCAGGGAGGCGGGTGTGGGCACCGAGGCGGGGCTCATCGCCGACGGCACCACGCTGAGTGTGGGCTACCCGCAGAGCTCGCTCGCCTGGGGCGGCCCGCAGACGGGGGAGCGGGCGCCGGACGCGCCCTGCCGGGACGCGGCGAGCGGCAGGGCCGTCCGCCTCTTCGAGGTCTTCGCGGGACCGCACTTCACACTGCTCGGCTTCGGGGCGGGCAGCGAGGCGGCACTGGCCGAGGCGGGGGAGCGGTTCCCGGGGCTGGTGCGGACGTTCCTCGTGGACGACCACGAGGGCCACGCGCGCAAGGCCTACGAGGTGGACGGCGACGGGCTGGTGCTCGTACGGCCGGACAACCACGTCGCACTGAGCACGGCGGCGGACCGGGGCGCCGAGGTCATGGACCGGTTGAGCCGCCTCGGTCGCTGAGCTGTACGGCACCACGGCGCCCCGTCAGGGGCGCGGGGAACTGCGCGACCGGCCACGACGCACCCGCAGGTGACGTGCCACACCGGGGTTGTCCATCGGCTGCAGGCCGTCCTGGGCCGGTCGCGCAGTTCCCCGCGCCCCCTGACGGGGCGCGAAGGCTCGCCCGACACAACGCCTAGGCCTGAGGGGCGGCCTTGACGGCGGAGATGTCGAAGGTGAGCTTCACCTTGTCGCTCACCATCACGCCGCCGGCCTCCAGGGCCGCGTTCCAGGTCAGGCCCCAGTCGGAGCGCAGGATCTCGGTGCTGCCCTCGAAGCCCACGCGCTCCATGCCGTAGACGTCGGTGGCGGAGCCGTTGAACTCCAGGTCGATGGCGAGCGGGCGGGTGACGTCCTTGATGGTGAGGTCGCCGGTGATGCGGTAGCGCTCGCCGCCGAGCTGCTCGGCCCCGGTCGAGCGGAAGGTCATCTTCGGGAAGCGCTCGGCGTCGAAGAAGTCGCCGCCGCGCAGGTGGGCGTCGCGGTCCTCGATGCCGGTGTCCACGCTGGCGATGGTCACGTCGAGCGAGGCGGTGGACCGGGACGGGTCGGAGCCGTCGAGGCGCAGGGTGCCCTCGTGCTCGGTGAAGGAGCCGCGGACGTTGGTGACCATGGCGTGGCGCACGGTGAAGCCGATGCTGCTGTGGGCGGCGTCGATGCTGTAGTCGCCGGTCAGCGCGGCGAGGGCCGGGTCGACGTCGAGGACGGCGGTGGCGGCGGGGGCGGTGCTGTTCTTGCGGGAGAAGATGCCCATGACTGGCTCCTTGGCGAGATCGAGTTCGTTGAACCTTCAACGACATTGACGAAGGTAGCGCGATCTGGTTCAACTTTCAACAGTTCCGTGCGAGAGGAGGCGCGGGGAATCCGACGGGGCCCATTGCGGCCTCGTCACCGCCGTGCCACCGTGTCCCTCCGGCTCCGCCGTCACCGGGAGGGATCCCTGTGCCCGCAGTTCCCTGGACCCGCCGAGGCTTTCTCCTCGCCGCCTCCGCCGTCGGCGCCCTCGGGCTCGCCCCCGCCGCCGACGACCCGTTCGCCCGGCTGCGGCGCCGCTGGCGGGAGCTGACGCTCGGCACCGGCTTCGACCCGGCCGCCGAGCCCTACGCGTCCGCCCTGCACCGCACCGGCGACCTCGCCCGCACCTACCGGACGGGCATGCGCCCCGCCCCCGGCTCGCTCTGGCCCGACGCGCCCTTCGACCCGCCCGCCGGCATCACCCTCAGCCACGCCCGGCTGTTCACCATGGCCCGGGCCTGGGCCCAGCCCGGCACCGGGCTCACCGGCGACCCGGGCCTGGCCGCCGCCGTCCTCGCCGGGCTCGACCACGTCCACGACCGCGTCTACCGCCCCGGCACCACCCCCTACGGCAACTGGTGGGAATGGCAGATCGGCACCCCCCGGCTGCTGCTGGACACCCTGACCCTGCTGTACGAGGAGGCCGGCGCCGCCCGGCGGGCCGGACTCCTCGACGCCGTCGGCCACTTCGTGCCCGACACGGTCCTCGGCTCGTACACCGGCACCAGCACCGGCGCCAACCGCGTCGACCTCTGCCGCGTCGTCGCCCTGCGCGGCATCCTCGGCGCCTCCCCGGCCCGGACCGCCCTTGCGCGGGACGCCCTCTCGCCCGTCTTCCCCCACGTCACACAGGGCGACGGGCTCTACGCCGACGGCTCGTTCGTCCAGCACACCTGGGTCGCCTACACCGGCACCTACGGCTGCGTGCTGCTCGACGGGCTCGCCCGGCTCTTCGCCCTGCTGCACGGATCGGACTGGGAGGTCACCGACCCCGCCCGGCAGAACGTCCTCGACAGCGTCGAGCACGCCTTCGCGCCCCTGATCCACGACGGTCTCGTCACCGACAGCGTCTCCGGCCGGGCCGTCAGCCGCGGCCTGCAGAGCGCCGACCCCGACGGGCTGCTGCAGAGCGACCACCAGCGGGGCCACGCGGTCGTCGCCGCCGTCGCCCTGCTCTGCGAGGCCGCCTCGCCGGAGGAACGGGCCCGCTGGCAGGGGATGGTCAAGGGGTGGATCGCGCGCGACACCACCCTCCCGGTGCGCACGGACCCGCAGTTCGGCGTCGCCGACCTGGCCCGGCTCGCCGCCGTCGACGCCGCCCCCGTCCCGCCCGCGCCCGAACCCGTGGGCCACCGCCTCTTCGCCGCCATGGACCGCGCCGTGCACCGCCGCCCGGACTGGGCCGCCGTGATCGCCATGTGCTCGGACCGCATCACCTACTACGAGAACGGCAACGGCGAGAACCCCCGCGGCTGGCACACCGGCGCCGGAATGCTCACCTGGTGGGGGCCCGGCAACGGCGCCCAGTACACCGACCACTTCTGGCCCACCGCCGACCCCTACCGGCTCCCCGGCACCACGGTCTCCGCGCTGCGCCTCGCCGACGGCCAGGGCGGCGGCTGGGGTGCGCCGAAGCCGGACGTGCGCTGGGTGGGCGGGGCCACGGACGGGGAGTACGCGGCCGTCGGACAGCACCTCAAGGGGCTCGGCTCCTCGCTGGAGGCGCACAAGTCCTGGTTCTGCACGGAGGACGCCGTCGTCTGCCTCGGTGCGGGCATCACCGCCGAGGACGGCACGGCCGTCGAGACGGTCGTCGACCACCGCAACCTCGGCGAGCACGGCACCGCCGCCCTCACCGTCGACGGCGAGAGGCAGCCCTGCACCGACGGCTGGTCCGCCTCCTTCGACTGCGCCCGCTGGGCCCACCTCGCGGGACACGGCGGCTGGCTCTTCCCCGGCGGCGCCCGGCTGGAGGCCCTGCACGAGGCGCGCACCGGGCGCTGGTCGGACATCAACACGGGCGGCTCCACGGCCCCCGTGACCCGCAGCTACCTGACCCTGTGGCACCCCCACGGCACGGACCCCGAGGACGCCGCCTACGCCTACGCCCTGCTGCCCGGCGCCACGCCCGCCGCCCTCGCCGCCCGCGCCGAGGACCCCGACTGGCTCGTCGTCCTCGCCAACACCCCCGCCGTCCAGGCCGTCCACCTCCCCCGGCAGGGGCTGACCGCGGCCACCTTCCGCGCCCCCGGCCGCATCGGCCCCGTCGAGGTCTCGGCCCCCGCCTCCGTGCTCGTCCGCGTCCGCCGGCAGGAGGGAACGGTCTCCCTCCACCTCGCCGACCCGCTGCGGGCCGGCGCCCCCGTCGACCTCACCTGGCACCGCCCTGTGACGAACGTCACCCGATGCGATCCGTCGGTTCGGGTGATCGCCACACATCCCGCGTTGCGCCTGCACATCGCGCCGGGTACCGAATGCGTCACGCAGAGCTGTCGCGGCAAAGTCGGGGGAATTCCCTAAGTGCCTGAATACTCACCCTGGTCAGACGGTGCATGTCACCTTCGACTCCAGTGATACTTGTGGAGTATCCACAGCGTGGTTCGAGTGGCGCTCGACCCCGAACTGATAAGGGTGCAGTGCAGTTCTGTTCTGCCTGCCCACCAAATCGCGCACTACGTTGTGAGGAATCGACATGATGTTCCGGGGGCCTCGCCACGTACCGTCTATCCATGAGCAATCTCGAAGGTGCGCCCGAAGAGGCGAGTGACGTCCGTGGGCGCGTCGCCGAGCTGCACGCCATCCGCGAGCAGGTTCGGCGAGGTCCGAGCGAGCGGGCTACCCAGGCACAGAAGGCCAAGGGGAAGCTGACCGCCCGCGAGCGCATTGATCTTCTGCTGGACGAGGGCTCGTTCTCCGAGGTGGAGCCGCTGCGGCGGCACCGGGCCACCGGCTTCGGGCTGGAGGCCAAGCGCCCCTACACGGACGGCGTGATCACCGGCTGGGGCACGGTCCACGGCCGCACGGTCTTCGTCTACGCACACGACTTCCGGATCTTCGGCGGCGCGCTGGGCGAGGCCCACGCGACCAAGATCCACAAGATCATGGACATGGCCATCGCGGCCGGTGCCCCCCTGGTCTCGCTGAACGACGGCGCCGGGGCCCGCATCCAGGAGGGCGTCTCCGCCCTCGCCGGCTACGGCGGGATCTTCCAGCGCAACACCAAGGCCTCCGGCGTCATCCCGCAGATAAGCGTGATGCTCGGCCCCTGCGCGGGCGGCGCCGCCTACTCGCCGGCGCTCACGGACTTCGTGTTCATGGTCCGCGAGACCTCCCAGATGTTCATCACCGGCCCCGACGTGGTCCGCGCGGTGACGGGCGAGGAGATCACCCAGAACGGCCTGGGCGGTGCCGATGTGCACGCCGAGACCTCCGGCGTGGCCCACTTCGCCTACGACGACGAGGAGACGTGCCTGGAGGAGGTGCGCTACCTCCTCTCGCTGCTCCCGCAGAACAACCGCGAGAACCCGCCGCGCGTGGACTGCACGGACCCCGCCGACCGCACCGGCGAGGCCCTGCTGGACCTGGTGCCCGCCGACGGCAACCGCCCGTACGACATGCGCAAGGTCATCGAGGAGGTCGTCGACGACGGCGAGTACCTCGAGGTCCACGAGCGCTGGGCGACCAACATCATCTGCGCGCTGACCCGGCTGGACGGCCAGGTCGTGGGCATCATCGCCAACCAGCCCCAGTCGCTGGCCGGCGTGCTGGACATCGAGGCCTCGGAGAAGGCCGCTCGGTTCGTCCAGATGTGTGACGCCTTCAACATCCCCATCGTCACCCTTTTGGACGTACCCGGCTTCCTGCCCGGCGTCGACCAGGAGCACGGTGGGATCATCAGGCACGGAGCAAAGCTGCTGTACGCGTACTGCAACGCGACCGTGCCCCGGATCTCGGTGATCCTCCGGAAGGCCTACGGGGGTGCGTACATCGTCATGGACTCCCAGTCGATCGGCGCCGACCTGACCTACGCCTGGCCGACGAACGAGATCGCGGTCATGGGCGCGGAGGGCGCGGCCAACGTGGTCTTCCGCAAGCAGATCGCCGATGCCGACGACCCGGAGGCCATGCGCGCCCGCATGGTCAAGGAGTACAAGGCCGAGCTGATGCACCCGTACTACGCCGCCGAGCGCGGCCTGGTCGACGACGTCATCGACCCGGTCGAGACCCGGCAGGTGCTCATCCGTTCCCTGGCCATGCTCGCCAACAAGCACGCGGACCTGCCCTCGCGCAAGCACGGCAACCCGCCCCAGTAAACGAAAGCCGGCACCCACCATGAGTGACACGCTCGTACGCGTCGAGAAGGGCACCGCGGACGCCGAGGAACTGGCGGCCGTCACCGCCGTCCTGCTCGCCCGCGCCGCCGCCACCCAGGACAGCGCCCCCGCCCGCCCGCGCCGCTCCACCGCGGCCTGGCGCCGCCTGGAGCGCAGCTCGGGCTTCCGGGCCCCGCACAGCTGGCAGGGCTGAACGGACAAACGACGAGGGCCCCGCACTCCATTGGAGTGCGGGGCCCTCGTCGTGCGCCCGCCAGGGCGCCCCGTCAGGGGCGCGGGGAACTGCGCGACCAGCCACAGCGGACCCGCAGTTACCGCAGACGCGCCATGAGCGCGTGCTCGACCAGAGTGATGAGGGCACTCTTGGCCTCGTTCCGATGCCGCGCATCGGTAATGATGATCGGCGCGTCGGGGCCGATCTGGAGCGCTTCGCGGACCTCGTCCGGGGTGTAGGGCTGGTGTCCGTCGAAGCCGTTGAGGGCGATGACGAAGGGGAGCCCGCTGTTCTCGAAGTAGTCGACCGCGGGGAAGCAGTCGGCGAGACGGCGGGTGTCCACCAGCACCACGGCACCGATCGCGCCGCGCACCAGGTCGTCCCACATGAACCAGAAGCGGTCCTGGCCCGGGGTGCCGAACAGGTACAGGATCAGGTCCTGGTCGAGCGTGATACGGCCGAAGTCCATGGCCACGGTCGTCGTGGTCTTGTCCGGCGCGTGGGTGAGGTCGTCGATGCCCGCCGAGGCGGAGGTCATCACGGCCTCGGTGCGCAGCGGGTTGATCTCCGAGACCGCGCCGACGAACGTGGTCTTGCCCACACCGAAGCCACCCGCGACCACGATCTTTGCGGAGGTGGTGGAGCGGGCTGCCTCGCCGCTAGAGGTTCCGAAGTCCACTGAGCACCCTTTCGAGCAGTGTCACGTCAGGCTGTCCGCCGGCGGACGCGTCGCCGCCGGGCTGATGAATGGCGACGAGTCCGGCCTCCGCCAGGTCGGCTACGAGGATCCGGGCGACGCCGAGCGGGATGGAGAGAAGTGCGGAGATCTCGGCAACCGACTTGATCTCATGGCACAGGTGGCAGATGCGCTGGTGTTCCGGCAACTGCCCGTGGAGCTGGGCCGGCTGGGCCGTGGTGTGCACCAGCGCCTCGATGGCGAGCTGGTATCGCGGCCTGGTCCGGCCGCCGGTCATCGCATAGGGACGGACCAGCGGGTTGTGCTTGCCGCCGGAGGCCGACGGCGCATTCGGCGCGGCGGCGCGCCGGTGGTTCTGGGGCTGGACCGGCACACGCGGAGGGCGTGGCTGCTCACCCTGTGCGCGGTGGCTCGGCGCGGAGGGGAAGTTGTAGTGGTTCAGCGGGGGTTGGGCCTGCTGGTCATGTCCATACGGGTAACCGCCTGGGGGCGTTGCCACGTCTCCTCCTCCAACTCGCCTGTCTGCTGCTGGTCGCGCCACCGCACCCTATGGCGCGGTGGCGCGAAACGCACTGCCTCTTTGCTAGTTGAGAAGGCTCCCCTGCAGTTCGGAGCGGAGCTCCGGCGTCAGGACGTTGCCTGCGCGGTCGACCAGGAGGGCCATCTCGTAGCCCACGAGGCCGATGTCGCACTCCGGGTGCGCCAGGACGGCCAGCGAGGAGCCGTCCGAGATCGACATGATGAAGAGGAAGCCGCGCTCCATCTCCACCACGGTCTGGTTGACCGAACCTCCCTCGAAGATCCGGGAGGCACCCGCGGTCAGCGAGGTGAGGCCGGAGGCGACAGCCGCCAGCTGGTCGGCGCGGTCCCGCGGAAAGCCTTCGGACATCGCCAGAAGGAGTCCGTCGGCGGAGACCACGACGGTGTGGGACACCCCTGGGGTGTTGTCCACGAAACTGGTGATCAACCAGTTCAGGTTCTGCGCCGCCTGGCTCATCGGGCTCACACTAACGCTCCTGATCGTAGGTGCCGCCGGGGCCGAAGCCCTGGTCGTGTTGCTCATGCTGCTGGTGCGAGGGCGACGGGAACTCCGCGGAGTCCGTGCCCGCACTGCGCCCCTGCTGGATGCCACGGCGCAGGTTGGCGAGCCTGCCCCGGACGTCTTCCGGTGCGCGGGATATCTGGGGGCCGTTCTGGGCGGTCTGCTCCGCCTTGCCCTCGACCAGGTTGGCCTTGGGCACCCGGCGGGGGAGACCGGAGGAGGTCACTCCGCCGGCCTTCGGCTGCCGGAGCTGCTCGGCACGCTGCCAGCGCTGGTCGTTCGCCGACTGCCAGCCGCCGTCCCCGTCCTGAGGCTGCGGTGCGGCCTCCGGTCGGGACTGCTCCGGCTGTGCGCGGTTACCCGTGGCCTCCTCACCCGTCGCGGGCTGCTGCCACTGCCGGTCGCGGCGCGGCAGACCGGACCCGGTCAGCGAGTGGGAGCCGCTCGAGGCGGGGCCCGGACGGTCGAACTCTACGCGCTCCGGCTGTGCCGTGTCAGCGGTCGGCCGGGATTCCGATTCCGCTGCGTAACCCTGGCCGTAGCCGTGCTGGTACGGACCTGCCTCGCTCCACTCCCCTTGGTACCCGGGGGTGTTGAGGGCGTCGTAGGCCTGCGGGACCTCGGCGGCCGGCTCCGCGTAGGCGCCTTCCGGATACGTCTGCGGGAACTGCTGCTCCACCGGTGCCTGCGGCTGCGGCGGGAACTGCTGGTCCTGCGGCGGTACGGGCTCCTGCTGCACCGCGGGTATCTCGTCGCGGAACAGCGGGCGGTTGTCGGCCAGCGCGGCACGCCGTTCCCCGCGCCGCAGCGAGCGGCCCACGGAGTCCAGCGGGGCGCCGCCGGCGTCCGGCCGGGGCTCGTACTGCGAGTCGTCGAAGCCGAGGTCGGCGGCCGTGAGCGTCCCGCCCATGGGCTGGGCCTGCTGCTCGGGCACGATCCGGGAGACCGTGAAGTCGTCGTCGGCCTGCGCCTCGCCACCGCCACCGTGCGTGATCGCATCCGGCAGCATGACCAGCGACGTGGTGCCCGCCTGCTCGCCCGAGGGGCGCAGCTGCACGCGGATGCCGTGCCGGGTGGCCAGCCGGCCGACCACGAACAGGCCCATGCGCTGGGCGATGGCGACGTCTACGGTCGGCGGGTTGGCCAGCTTGTGGTTGATGTCCGCGAAGTCCTCGGGGGTGAGCCCGATGCCCTTGTCGTGGATCTCGACCATGATGCGGCCGTCCGGCAGCCGGGTCGCGGTGACGCGGACCTTGGTGTGCGGCGAGGAGAACGTGGTGGCGTTCTCCAGCAGCTCGGCCAGCAGGTGCACGAGGTCGGTGACGGCCAGGCCGTGGATCTCGGCCTCGGGCACGCCGGACAGCTCGATGCGCTCGTAGGCCTCCACCTCGGAGGTGGCCGCGCGCAGCACGTCCACCAGCGGGATGGGCTGGTCCCAGTGCCGGCCGGGCTCCTCGCCCGCGAGGATGAGGAGGTTCTCGCCGTTGCGCCGCATACGGGTGGCCAGGTGGTCGAGCCGGAAGAGGTTCTCCAGCTGGTCCGGGTCGGCCTCGTTGTTCTCCAGGTCGGTGATCAGGGTCAGCTGGCCCTCGATCAGACTCTGGTTGCGGCGCGAGAGGTTGGTGAAGATCGCGTTGACGTTGCCCCGCAGCAGGGCCTGTTCGGCGGCGAGCCGGACGGCCTCGCGGTGCACCTGGTCGAAGGCGCGGGCGACCTCGCCGATCTCGTCCTTCGTGGTGATCGGGATCGGCTGGACGCGGGTGTCCACCTTGCCCGGG
The DNA here is from genome assembly GCF_053594995.1 of Streptomyces sp. NPDC002536. Taxonomy (NCBI): domain Bacteria; kingdom Bacillati; phylum Actinomycetota; class Actinomycetes; order Kitasatosporales; family Streptomycetaceae; genus Streptomyces; species Streptomyces sp. NPDC002536. The sequence continues at coordinate 13,204 of NZ_JBSFWU010000107.1, read as the reverse complement.
TCGGTCCGCGAGAGCTGGTCGACGAGCGCGGGCAGCCGCTGCTCGGCGACCTCGAAGGCCGCGCCGCGCAGCCGGCGCATGCTGCGGCTCATCGAGCGGGCCATGCGGCCGGCGATCACGAAGGCGCCGAGGAGCACGAGCACCAGGATCGAGGAGGTGACGATCGCGTAGGTCTGGGCGTCCGAGGAGATCGTCTCGGCCTCGTCCACAGCCTTGTTGGCCATGTCCGCCTCGACCGAGCGGTAGGCGCTGAACTTCGCGGTGGCGGCGGGCAGCCAGGTGTCGGCCGTGACGCCCTTGGCCTTCAGCTGGGCGTTGGTGGCGCCGGAGCTGATGACGGTGGCCATCTTGGTGGCGTCACCGACCGCCGCGTCGGCGGCGAAGGTGTCCTGGAGCTTCTTGATGTCCGACGGGGTACCGCCGGCCTCGTACTCGCCGTAGGCGATGTACTCCAGGAAGTTGTAGGAGGAGAAGGACGTCAGCAGCACCTGGCGGTTGGCCGCGCTGCCCGGGTCGAGCAGCAGGTGGGTGCCGATGGAACGCTGCAGCGAAACGGCGGCCTTCGCCAGGGAGATGGCGTAGACGGTACGGCCGTAGGAGGACACGTTGCCGGTGCCCAGGCCGACGCCCAGCTCGTTGGTGAAGGCCATGAGCGGACGCTGGATGGCGCCGTAGCCGTCCTCGGTCTGCGCCCCGGGCAGGGCGGAGGTGTAGGCGGCCTTGCGCAGCTTGGGCAGCGTCGCCTCGGTGTCGCGGACGAGCTTGAGGCGGCGCTTGAGGGTCTCGGTGGCCGGCATGCTCTCGACGGCCTTGTCGAAGTCCGCGCGGGCGGAGTCCGTGGCGTCCCGGGCCTTCTTGATGACCGGGTCCTCGCTGCGGCCCTCGAGCAGCGGCTTGGCGGTCAGGTCGCGCTCGTCGATGAGGAAGTGCGCGTAGGTGTCCGCGGCCCGCACGACACGGGCGGTGTTGGCGGCGTCCTTGGCGTCGAACCAGGTGTTGACCGAGTTCGTCACGTCGAGGCCGCCGAAGATCAGGGCGACGACCACCGGGATCAGCAGGATCGCGTTCAGCCGTACCGCCACCCGCCAGTTGCGCGGGGAGAACCTGCCGCCGCGGCCCGTGTCGGGCACGGGGGCTTCGGGAACGTCGGAAGGCGGCGCCGCATCGCGCGACGGCGGGGTGAAGTTGCCCCGCTCGGCTCGCGTCTCCTGCGCGGCGCCCGACTTTCTACGCCTCACTCGACCAACAACCTCTCGGCGTCTGTACCTGCGCTGTGCCGTCTGTTCCTGTACCGGTCCCCGACGGATCGGTCCGGGAATTCCAGCACGCCGGGCAGGTGCATTCCAAACAACGGACAGAGCCCGTAAAGGCCGCGATGTGCCGGACATAAAACGGGCATTAAGAGCGAGCGGCGCCAAATGGCCGGGGAAACGTGTGCAGAAAGCGATCGACCGGACGCGGCGAGTGGCCACGTCCGGTCAATTCACTGTCGAAACCGTTATGAAGCCCAAGGCAACCAGTCATCGACCGTGGTGTATCCCACAGCGCTCGCGGGTCTATTTCAGCCGGGCCATCAGGGCGTGCTCGACCAGAGTGATCAGAGCGCTCTTGGTCTCGTTCCGGTGCCGGGCGTCCGTCGTGATGATCGGGGTGTCCGGACCGATCTGGAGCGCCTCGCGGACTTCCTCCGGTGCGTAGGGCTGGTGTCCGTCGAAGCCGTTGAGGGCGATGACGAAGGGGAGCCCGCTGTTCTCGAAGTAGTCGACCGCCGGGAAGCAGTCGGCCAGGCGGCGGGTGTCCACCAGGACCACGGCACCGATCGCGCCGCGCACCAGGTCGTCCCACATGAACCAGAAGCGGTCCTGGCCCGGCGTGCCGAACAGATACAGGATGAGATCGTCGTCCAGCGTGATGCGGCCGAAATCCATCGCCACGGTCGTCGTGGTCTTGTCCTGGACGTGGCTCAGATCGTCGATGCCCGCCGAGGCGGAGGTCATCACGGCCTCGGTGCGCAGCGGACTGATCTCCGAGACGGCGCCGACGAACGTGGTCTTGCCGACGCCGAAGCCGCCCGCCACCACGATCTTCGCCGACGTGGTGGAGCGGCCGACGCCTCCGCTAGAGCTTCCGAAGTCCACTGAGAACCCTTTCGAGCAGTGTCACATCCGGCGTCCCGCCGGACTCCCCGCTGCCGCCCGGCTGGTGGATCGTCACCATGCCGGCCTCCGCCAGGTCCGCCACCAGGATCCGCGCCACGCCCAGGGGCATGTTCAGCAGCGCGGAGACCTCCGCGACCGACTTGACCTCCCGGCACAGGTGGCAGATCCGCTGGTGCTCGGGAAGCAGCCCTCCCAGGTGGGCCGGGTCGGCCGTCGAGCTCACCAGCGCCTCGATGGCGAGCTGGTAGCGCGGCCGGGTGCGACCCCCCGTCATGGCATAGGGGCGGACGAGCGGCTGGTCACCTTCACTCCCGTACGACGCGTAATCATTGGCGCCGTACGGGCCGGGCGAGGCGGGCGGGGTCATGAATCCTCCGGACGGGACAGCAGGAAGGCAATAATGCCGCCGAGCAGGTGGCCGGTGGGGGGTTTTCGGCCGTACGGTCGGACGGTTTATGCGGCGTGTGCGGTCAGTTGAGCAGGCTGCCCTGGAGTTCGGAGCGGAGCTCCGGCGTCAGGACGTTGCCTGCGCGGTCGACCAGGAGGGCCATCTCGTAGCCCACGAGGCCGATGTCGCACTCCGGGTGCGCCAGGACGGCCAGGGACGAACCGTCCGAGACCGACATGATGAAGAGGAAGCCGCGCTCCATCTCCACCACGGTCTGGTTGACCGCGCCCCCTTCGAAGATCCGGGACGCTCCGGCCGTGAGCGAGGTCAGTCCCGAGGCGACCGCGGCCAGTTGGTCGGCGCGGTCCCGCGGGAAGCCCTCGGACATCGCCAGCAGAAGGCCGTCGGCGGAGACGACCACCGTGTGGGACACCCCCGGGGTGTTGTCCACGAAGTTGGTGATCAACCAGTTCAGATTCTGTGCCGCCTGGCTCATCGGACTCAACTAACGCTCCTGCTGGTAAGTGGGGCCAACATTGTGACTGCCGGTGGTCGAGCCGTTTCCGGCCTGACGTCCCTGCTGGATGCCCCGGCGGAGATTGGTCAGCCGGCCGCGCACCTCTTCGGGCGCACGCGAGACCGCCGGACCGGTCGGGACGGACTGTGCCTGCTCGGCCGTTCCGTCGACAAGATTTGCTCGCGGCACGCGGCGCGGCAGACCCGAGGAGGTGATGCCTCCGGCCGCGGGCTCGCGGACCTGCTCGGCGCGGCGCCAGCGCTCGTCGTTCGCGGACGGCGCGGGGGCGGCGGCCGCCGCCCGGCGCGGCTGCTCGCCGTCGCCGGACTGCTGCTCGCCCGCTGCACCGCGGAACCAGTGCGACTCCAGCTCGTCGAAGAGCGGAGACGATTCGCCCGCGGCGGGCACGCGGTGCTGCCCGGTGTCACCGGACCCGGCCGGCGCCGCGAACTGACCGGTGTTGCTTCCCAGCGGGTCACCGGCGGTGCCGGGCTGGGTGAACTGGCCGGTCGTGCTGTTCGGGTGCTCGCCGGAGTGCGGCAGGGCGAACTGCCCGGTGTCGCCGGGCAGGTGGTTCTGTCCGGTGTCCGACGGGTCGCCGGGGAGGGCGAACTGGCCGGTGCCGCCGGGCAGCTGGTTCTGGCCCGTGTCCGAGGGGTTGCCCGGTACGGGGAACTGGCCGGTGCTGCCGGGCAGGTGGTTCTGGCCCGTGTCCGACGCGTCGCCGGGCACGGTGAACTGACCCGTACCGCCGGGGAGGCGGTTCTGGCCGGTGTCGGACGGGCTGCCGGGCACGGGGAACTGACCCGTACCGCCCGGCAGGTGGTTCTGTCCGGTGTCCGACGGGTCGCCGGGGAGGGCGAACTGGCCGGTGCCACCGGGCAGCCGGTTCTGGCCCGTGTCCGAGGGGTTGCCCGGTACGGGGAACTGGCCCGTGGTGCCGGGCAGCTGGTTCTGACCGGTGTCCGACGCGTCGCCGGGCACCGCGAACTGGCCGGTGCCGCCCGGGCCGCCGGGCAGAGCGAACTGGCCGGTGCCGCCGGACGTGCCCGCCGGGGCGGGGGTGTCGTCGGTGATGGGCGCGAACTGGGCCGTGTCGCCCGGCCCGCCGGACAGCGTCGCGCCGCCCGGAGCCGGCTGGGCGAACTGCCCCGTGCCCTCGACGTCCTCGTGGCCGCGCGGGGTCTCCTGCGCACCGCGCGGAGCGCTGTCCGAGGACACCGGCCAGTCGTCCACGGGAGCCTTGCGGCCGCCGGACGGCTGCCCGGCACCGGGACCGCTGCCGTTGCCCCAGCTCGGGGCCTGGCCCCGGGCCGGAAGCTGCGGAGCCCGGCCGTCCGCCCCCGCCGGAGGCGGCACGGCGCCGCCCTTGCGGCCCGCACCGCCACGGGGTGCGGTGTCGAAGAGGCTGCCCGCCGCGGCACCGCCGCTCGGGCCGAGGCCGGCACCGCCGCGGGTCGGCAGGCCGCCCGGCGTCGCGCCACGGCCGCCGCCCAGCGCCGGGCGCGGACCGCTGCCCGGCACCTCGCGCCGCTGGCCGGGACCGCCGGCCGGACCGGCCGGGAGGCCGCCCTTGCCGCCGGGACCGCCCTGCGCACCCGGCGCCGGCTTCTTGTGGCCCTGGGCCACGTCGACCGGCAGCATGACGAGCGCGGTGGTGCCGCCCGAGTCGGACGGGCGCAGCTGGATGCGGATGCCGTGTCGCAGGGACAGGCGGCCGACCACGAACAGACCCATGCGGCGCGAGACGGAGACGTCCACGGTCGGCGGGCTGGCGAGCCGCTCGTTGATGGACGCGAGGTCCTCGGGCGACAGGCCGATGCCGGTGTCGTGGATCTCGACGAGCACGCGCCCGTCGGGCAGTGCGTGACCGGTGACCTTGACCTTGGTCTGCGGGGACGAGAACGAGGTCGCGTTCTCGAGCAGCTCGGCGAGCAGGTGCACGAGGTCGTTGACGACGCGGCCGGCGACCTCGGTCGGCGGCACGCCGCTGAGTTCGATGCGCTCGTACTGCTCCACCTCGGACGCGGCGGCACGGAGCACGTCGACGAGCGGCACGGGCCGGGTCCACCGGCGGCCGGGCTCCTCGCCCGCGAGGACGAGGAGGTTTTCGCCGTTACGGCGCATACGGGTCGCGAGGTGGTCGAGCTTGAAGAGCGAGGACAGCTGGTCCGGGTCCGCCTCGCGGCTCTCGAGCTCGGAGATGAGCGAGAGCTGACGCTGGATGAGGCCCTGGCTGCGGCGCGAGAGGTTGGTGAACATCGCGTTGACGTTGCCCCGGAGGAGGGCCTGCTCGGCGGCGAGCCGGACCGCTTCCTGGTGCACGTGGTCGAACGCCGCGGCCACCTTGCCGATCTCGTCGCGGCTGTGCACGCCGACGGACTCCACGGACGTGTCGACGTCCTGCGGGTCGGTCTCGGACAGCTGCTTGACGAGCTCCGGCAGTCGGTCCTGGGCGACCCGGGTCGCGGTGTCCTGCAGCCGGCGCAGGGAGCGCACCATGGAGCGGGCCACGACGAAGGCGCCGACGAGGGAGATGCCGAGGACGAGGACGATCAGCGCACCGTTGAGGATGGCCTCCTGGTTGGCCTCGTCCTTCAGGTCGGCGGCCTTCTGGTCCATCTCCGAGAGGAGCGTGGTCTCGATCTTGGCCATTTCCTCGAGCTTCACGCTGTCCTGGTCGTACCAGTCCAGGTAGCTCTTGGGCTCGCTCTTCAGGCCGTCGGCCTTGCCCAGGACGCGCTCGGCGAAGGTGTTCGCCGAGGTGATGTCGGGGATGCCGCCGTTGAGCGCCTTGAGCAGGGAGCCCGAGGCGTTGGCGTCGATGGCCGTGAAGCGGCGCATCGCCTCGTCCTCGGCGTCCAGCGCGGACTTGCCGTACTGCCGGTCGTTCGCCGAGAGGGCGGCGCCGCCGGGGCGGGCCAGGGCGGCACTGATCACGGCCCGCTGGATGGACGCGTACTCCTTGGCGGCGGAGAACGTGGCCAGCGCGCGGGTCGCGGTGATCATGTCGCTGTCGCTGGTGGCCTGGGCCATGTCCTGGGACAGGGTCAGCAGTGAGTTGATCAGGCCGTCGTAGTTGTTGACGGACTGGGAGAGGAAGTCCTTGTCCGTGTAGGCGCTCTGCCGGACTTCCTTGATCTTGTCCAGCTGCTTGGAGATGTCGACCAGGGTGGTCGTCACGCCGACCATCGTGGGGTCGTTCGGCTTGACCTTCGCAGTGGTCTGGCGGAACGCGTCGATGGCCCGGTCGGCCTTCTGCCGGGAGGCGAGGACCTTGTCGTCCTTGGGGTTGCCGGAGATGATCGGGCCCGCGGACTGGTCGCGCTCCTGCTGGAGCGCGTCGGCGAGCTGGGTCGCCTTACCGGTCATCTCCGTCAGAAGCTTCATGTGGTCGAGCTGGTCGACCTTCTGCAGCGAGGTGTCGATGCGCAGGGCGCCCAGGGTCGTCGCGGCGACGACCGGGAGGGCGAGCAGGGACACCAGACGGGTACTGATGCGCCAGTTGCGCAGGGCTATTCGTGAGCCCGTTCCGCTCGGCTCCTTGGCCTGCGGCTGCTCGGCGGCCTCGGCGCCGTCCGGCGTCGCGTTCGGCGCGTCGGCCGAAGCGCCGCGGTCGGTCGCACCACGCGGCTCCGGCTCCGCCGCAGCGCTGCCATCCCTCTTGAAACGTCCCTGCACTAGCGTCGCAACCTCTGGACCAGGCGTCCCGCCGCAGGCGGAGGGACGGTGTCGAGTCGTGGGGGGACCGCGGTGCCCCCCTGGCGGTCCCCGGAATTCCAGCACAGTGCCCGATCTCCCAACAAGGCCGGTGGTCCGGGTCGCACATGCCACTACGCGGCGTATCCGGCATCGTCACGCACTGTCGAATATTGGTTTGCCCAATTCGGACTTTTAGCGATGAGTCGTCAGTCCAGTGCTGGTCGCAGGGCCCTGTCCCAGTCGCCATGATCAGGAGCGGAACGTCTGATTCAGCCCCCCAATGTCCGTTTCGCGGCTGTGAAGTGAGCGTCCGTTATGCGGCATTTCCGGGCTTCCTCGTGAGCAAACTCACAGGAAACCCATGACTTGGCGGGCGACTCCGTGGGGATGGACGCGCCTAGCCTGGTCCTTTACACAACCGCGAGAAGGACAACGCGAGGCCCTCAGTGAAGTCAGTGAAGACCGCCAACCCGCGCCGCACCACGCTGGCCCACCTCGAGGACGCCGCCGGGCTGGGCGTCGCCGAGGCCGACCGCCCGCAGCACGCCCTGCAGCTGCCCCAGGTGACCGCCAATCCGCGGCGCACGGTCCTGATGACGGCTCCCGTCGTCCAGGTGCCGCAGGACTGACCCCCGGCCGCGCACGGGCCGCCTGTGCACCCCCGCGATAGCCTGGGGTTCCAGATTCCGGCCGGACAAGACAAAAAGGGGCACAGGCTTCCCGTGCGCATCGCCAGGTTCTCCATCGACGGCAACGTCGCTTTCGGCGTCGTGGAGGGGGACGCCTCCACCGAAGGCGGCCCCGTCCTCGACATCATCAAGGGACATCCCTTCGCCGAGTTCGAGCGCTCCGGGAAGAAGATCCCGCTGAGCAAGGTGCGGCTGCTGCCGCCGGTGCTGCCCAACAAGGTCGTCGCCATCGGCCGCAACTACGCCGAGCACGCCGCAGAACTGGGGAACGACGTCCCCGAGGTGCCTGTCACCTTCTTCAAGCCGTCCACCGCGGTGATCGGCCCGGGCGACCCCATCGCCTACCCCTCCTTCTCCAGCGAGCTCCACCACGAGGCCGAGCTCGCCGTCGTCATCGGCCGCATGTGCCGCGAGGTCCCGCGCGAGCGCGTCAAGGACGTCGTCCTCGGCTACACCTGCGCCAACGACCTCACCGCGCGCGACGTCCAGCGGCGCGAGCAGCAGTGGGCCCGGGCCAAGGGCTTCGACACCTCCTGCCCGCTCGGCCCGTGGATCGAGACCGAGATCGAGGACCCGGCGAACCTCGGCATCATGTGCACCGTCAACGGCGAACAGCGCCAGCTGGGCCGGACGAGCGACATGGTGCGCTCCGTCGAGGACCTGATCGTCCACATCACCGAGGCGATGACGCTGCTCCCCGGCGACGTCGTCCTCACCGGCACCCCGGCCGGGGTCGGACCCCTCAACGTCGGCGACGAGGTCGCCGTCACCATCGAAGGCATCGGCACTCTCACCAACAAGGTGATCAAGCGTGGCTAACGGATCCGTCCGCGTACGTTTCTGTCCCTCCCCGACCGGCAACCCCCACGTGGGCCTGGTCCGGACCGCCCTGTTCAACTGGGCGTTCGCCCGGCACCACGGCGGCACCCTGGTCTTCCGCATCGAGGACACCGACGCGGCGCGCGACTCCGAGGAGTCGTACGAGCAGCTCCTGGACGCCATGCGCTGGCTGGGCCTGGACTGGGACGAGGGCCCCGAGGTGGGCGGCCCCTACGCGCCGTACCGCCAGTCGCAGCGGATGGACACCTACCGGGACGTCGCCGCCAAGCTGCTGGAGCGCGGCTTCGCGTACAAGTGCTACTGCACCACCGAGGAGCTCGACGCCCGCCGCGAGGCCGCCCGTGCCGCCGGCAAGCCGTCCGGCTACGACGGCCAGTGCCGCGAGCTGACCGCCGAGCAGGTCGCCGCGTACGAGGGCGAGGGCCGCACGCCCATCGTCCGCTTCCGGATGCCCGACGAGCCGATCACCTTCACCGACCTGGTGCGCGGCGAGCTCACCTTCACCCCGGAGAACGTGCCGGACTTCGGCATCGTCCGGGCCAACGGCGCGCCGCTCTACACGCTCGTCAACCCCGTCGACGACGCCCTGATGGAGATCACCCACGTCCTGCGCGGCGAGGACCTGCTCTCCTCCACCCCGCGGCAGATCGCCCTCTACCGCGCCCTGGCCGAGATCGGCGTGGGCAACGGCACCACCCCGCAGTTCGGGCACCTGCCGTACGTGATGGGCGAGGGCAACAAGAAGCTCTCCAAGCGCGACCCGCAGTCCTCCCTCAACCTCTACCGGGAGCGCGGCTTCCTGCGCGAGGGCCTGCTCAACTACCTCTCGCTGCTGGGCTGGTCGCTCTCCGCCGACCAGGACATCTTCACGATGGACGAGATGGTCGCGGTGTTCGACGTCAAGGACGTCAACGCCAACCCGGCCCGCTTCGACCTCAAGAAGTGCGAGGCCGTCAACGCGGACCACATCCGCCGCCTGGACCCGAAGGCGTTCGCCGACGCCTGCGGCCCCTGGCTGCGCGCCCCGCACGCCCCCTGGGCGCCGGAGCAGTTCGACCAGGCCGCCTGGGAGGCCATCGCGCCGCACGCCCAGACCCGCCTCACGGTGCTCTCCGACATCACCGCCAACGTCGACTTCCTCTTCCTGGACGAGCCCGTCGAGGACGAGGCGTCCTGGCAGAAGGCGATGAAGGAGGGCTCGGACGCCCTGCTGCGCAGCGCCCGCCGGAAGCTGGCCGACTGCGACTGGACCGCGGACGCGCTCAAGGCCGCCGTCGTCGCCGCCGGCGAGGAGCACGGCCTGAAGCTGGGCAAGGCCCAGGCCCCGGTCCGCGTCGCCGTCACCGGCCGCACGGTCGGCCTCCCGCTGTTCGAGTCCCTGGAGATCCTGGGACGCGAGCGCACGCTGGCGCGCGTGGACGCCGCGCTGGCGAAGCTGGAGCGCTGACGCGCGGTCCACTCCGTGCACGCCGTGCCCGAGGGGCCCGGCCGCCGATCCTGGCGGCCGGGCCCCTCGGGCTTCTACCGTCGGAAGCATGGCCGTACGCGCAGTGCTGTGGGACGTCGACGACACCCTCTTCGACTACACGGGGTCCGACCGCCGTGGGGTGCTGCGGCATCTGGAGGCCGAGGGCGTCGCCCTCGGCGACGGCGGGGCCGAGTCGGCCTGGCGGCTGTGGCGCGACGTGATGGAAGTCCAGTTCGCCCGCTTCCTCGCCGGCGAGCTCGGCTTCCGGGAACACCGCCGCGAGCGCGCACGGGCCTTCCTGGGCGCCCCGCTGGGCGATGCGGAGGCCGACGCCTGGTTCGCCCGCTACATCGCGCACTACGAGGCCGCCTGGACCCTCTTCCCGGACGCCCGGCCCGCCCTGGACGCCCTCGCCCCGCACTGCCGGCAGGCGGTGCTCTCCAACTCCGCCACCAGGCACCAGAAGCGCAAGCTGCGCACCCTGGGAGTCCGCCGCCGCTTCGAACGCGTGCTGTGCGCCGACCGGATCGGACGGGCCAAGCCCGACCCGCGCGCCTTCCACGCCGCCTGCGCGGCCCTGCGCCTGGCCCCCGGCCAGGTCGTCTACGTGGGCGACCAGCTGCGCACGGACGCCGTCGCGGCCCGGGACGCCGGGCTGCACGGCGTGTGGCTGGACCGTACGGGCGAGGCCGCGGAGGCGGTCGTTCCGGAGGGGGTGCGGCGGATCGGAGGGCTCGGTGAGCTGCCCCTGCTGCTGCGCGGAGTTATCGATTTTGGAGCCCCGTCCACCTTCGGGTAATGTTCTTCCTGCGCCGCCCGAGAGGGCCGAGAGGCCGGAGAGGACGGCGCAGGCCGGACAAGACCCCTTCCGGGGGGTGGAGTTACGGTGGGGTATGGTGTAATTGGCAGCACGAGGGTTTCTGGTTCCCTTAGTCTAGGTTCGAGTCCTGGTACCCCAGCAAGAGAAAATCGCTTCGAATTCTCTTGATAAGCTTCGGAACGAAGCAAGAAGCAAAAGCGCAGTGCGAGCCCCCGTTGTGTAGCGGCCTAGCACGCCGCCCTCTCAAGGCGGTAGCGCCGGTTCGAATCCGGTCGGGGGTACTGATTCCTGGAGGGGGAAACCTCAAAAGGGATCGCTAGGGCCCCCGTTGTGTAGCGGCCTAGCACGCCGCCCTCTCAAGGCGGTAGCGCCGGTTCGAATCCGGTCGGGGGTACTGGTTGAAACCACCATGGGGTATGGTGTAATTGGCAGCACGAGGGTTTCTGGTTCCCTTAGTCTAGGTTCGAGTCCTGGTACCCCAGCGCGTTTTGTTCCGAAGTCTTCGGGACGAAAAGCAGGCCCCCGTTGTGTAGCGGCCTAGCACGCCGCCCTCTCAAGGCGGTAGCGCCGGTTCGAATCCGGTCGGGGGTACAAGAGGAAAGAATGCCTTTCGCTTCGGCGGAGGGCATTTTTTCATGCGCTCTTCCGCGGTATCCGGGGCGGCGCGATAATCCCCGCATGGTCCATGCCCATGGCGTGCGCCGCCGCGTCCACGTCGGTGACCTCCGGCCCGGCGACCACGCATGTCTGCTGTTCACGTCGGACGAGGAGCGGGCCTCGGTCCTGCGGGACTTCGTCCTGGGGGGCCTGGACGCGGACGACAAGATCCTCTACCTCACCGCGGAGCCGGCCCCGCCCGGACCCGACGCCCTGCTCCGGCGATGCCGCCTCGCGAGCGTGCCCGCCGTGCCGGCCGGGCGGCTCGAAGTGGTCGCGCTCGCCGAATTCCTCACCGCCGAGGGGCGGTTCGAGCCCGCGGCCGTGCTCGCGCGGCTGCGCACGGCGGCCGACCGGTCGCAGGCCGAGGGACGCCGCGCGCTGCGCGTCGCGGGGGACCTGTGCGCGGACGGGGTGCCGGACCTCCCGCGGCTGCTGGAGTACGAGGCGCTGCTGGACGGGGAGTTCGGCTCCGGCCGGGCACTGGCCGTCTGCCAGTACGACCTGCGCCGCTGCGGGCCGGGCGCACCGGACGCCCTCGAGTCGGCGCACGCCGGCAGCGTCGAGGCGGACCCGCTGGTCCGCACGGCCGACCTCGTCGTGGTCCGCACGTACCGGCCGCAGGGCCTGCGCATCGAGGGCGTGGTCGACGCCGGGGCCCACCCCCGGCTGCGGGACGCGCTGCGCTCGGTGGCGGCCGTCCGCGAGGACGTGCGGCTGGAGATGTCCCGGGTGGAGTTCCTGGACCTGGCGGGCCTGCGGCTGCTGATGACCTTCGCCCGGGCCCGTGCCGCCCGGCACTGCACGGTCGAGCTCACCGGGCTGCTGCCGCACCTGCTGCACGTCATCACGATGATCGGCTGGGACCGCACCCCGGGCCTCCGGCTGGGGGCGGCGGCCCATGCCTGCTGACGGCCCGGCCGGCGACGGATTCGTCCACCACGCGTGCCTGTACGGCACCGACGCGGAGTTCCTGGCGACGGCGGTGCCGTTCGTCCGGGACGGGCTGGTGGCGGGGGAGCCCGTGCTGGCCGCCACGACGCCCGCCAACATCGACCTGCTCCGGCGGGCCCTGGGGGAGCGGGCGCACGCGCTGGACACCGCCGAGACCGCGTACTTCGGACGCCGGCCCGTGGAGCGCGTCTCGGCCTTCCTGCGCTACCACGACCGCCGCGCCCGTCCCGGGCGCCGCACGCGGATGCTCGCGGAGCCGGTGTGGTGCGGGAGGTCCGCGCGCCAGGTCGCGGAGTGGAAGCGCATGGAGTCCGGGCTCAACGTGCTGCTGGCCGGGCTGCCGGTGTGGATGATCTGCCCGTACGACACCAGGAACGTCCCGGCGGACGTGGCCCGGGCCGCCTGCGCCACGCACCCGGCCCGGCTGGACGGCCGGCGCCTGATCCCCTGCACCGGCTACGCCGAGCCGGCGGCCTACGCGGCCGGGGTGGCCCCGCCGCGGGCCTCTGCGCCCGCAGGGGCGGCGCGGACGGGCCCGACGACCAGGGCCGCCACGGTGCGGCTGTTCGCCCGCGAGAGAGCCGCTGCGGCGGGTCTGGACGGGGAACGGCTGGGACTGGCCGTCCTGGCCGTCTGCGAGGCCGCGGCCTACCTGCTGGCGCCGGCGGGCGCCCGGGTGGCCCTCCGGGCCTGGGAGGAGCCGGGGCAGCTCGTCTACGAGCTGCTGTGCACGGGGCTTGCCCCGGTTCCGGCACCGATGTTCGCGGGCTACCGCCCGCCGGGGGGCCGGCCGGGGCCGGAGGACGGGCTGTGGCTGGCGCGGTCCTTGGCGGAATCCCTGGACATCAGGGCCCAGGGGGCCCTGACCCGGCTGACCCTACGGGTGAAGGGACCCCGCACCTTCGGCTGAGGCGGGGCCCGGGCGTCGGTGACCTGGTAGTAGATGACGGTGTCGATGTTGACGACCAGGTTGTCCTGGGTGATCACCGGCTGCGGGGGGAACGGGACGA
>NZ_JBSFWU010000106.1:0-24726 GCF_053594995.1 Streptomyces sp. NPDC002536 | reverse complement strand
CGCCGCGCCGCGCCCCCCCCCCCCCCCCCGCGCCTCGGGGGTTCGTGCCCCGTCAGGGGCGCGGGGAACTGCGCGACCAGCCAGGACGCACCCGCAGCCGCAAGCGGTCCGCTCAGCGCAGTGCCTGCCGCGGTACCAGGTCCAGCGCCGGTTCCGTGTCCAGCAGGGCCAACTCCTCCGATGCCGCCAACTCGCCCGGGAAGGAACCCAGGAGCCGGTACGCCCGTACAGCGGCGTCCAGGTGGCGGGCCGCAGGCCCGGGGCGGTGCAGGGCGCGGCACTGGCGGCCCAGTGCCAGGTGGGCCCTGGCCGTCAACGCGAGGTCGTCCGCCTTGGCCGCGGCCGTCAGCGCCGCCCTCAGACGGCGGTCCGCCTCGTCGAAGTGGCCGTCGGCCGCCGCGAGTTCGCCCAGACCCAGCAGTGCCGCCGCCTCCCCCGCCGGGTCGCCCTGCTCCCGTGCCAGCCGCAGCACCTGGCGGTACGCGGCCGCGGCCCGGGCGAAACGCTCCTGCCGGGCGTGGGCACCGGCCAGCCGGCACAGGGCCCGGACCGCCTCGCGCCGCTCGCCGCCGCGCGTCCCGAACAGCAGGGCGCCGGCGCGGTCGCGCGCCTCCTGCCGGTCGTGGGCCGGATCCTCCGTCTCCGCGCGTTCCCGCGCGTAGAGCCGCAGCAGCCCGGGGAGGCGGTAGCGCTCGCTGCCGTCGGTGCCGGTGCCCGTGTAGGTGAGCAGGTTCACTGCGGCCAGCCGTTCCAGCAGGTCCTCCGCCGCGGCCGCCGGCATGCCCAGCAGGACGCCCGCGGCCCATGCGGTGACCTCCGGCGTCTCCAGCAGGGCGAGCCTGCGGTAGGCCCGGGCCTCGTCCGCGGGCAGGCGGTGGTAGCTGCGCCCGAGGCTGGTGCGCAGGTCGAGGCCGCCGAGGGAGAGTTCGTCCAGCCGGCGCCGCTCGTCGGCAAGTCGGCCGGCCAGCAGGCCGACGGACCATTCCGGCCGGGCGGCCAGGCGGCCCGCGGCGATGCGCAGCGCGAGCGGCAGCCCGTCGCACAGTGCGCACAGCCGCCGTACCGCATCCTGCTCGGCGGCGCACCGCTCCTCCCCCGCGATCCGGCCGACGAGCGCGGCCGCCTCCGGTCCGGGCAGCGGGCCGAGGTCGACCAGGACGGCGCCCTGGGCGACGGCCGTGTGGTCCGCCTGCCGTCGGCTGGTCGCCAGCACCCGGCTGCTGCCGCTGCCCGGCAGGAACGGCAACACCCAGGCGGGAGCAGGGACGTTGTCGAGCAGGACGAGGGTGCGGCGGTTCGCCAGCGCCGCCCGGTAGAACGCGGTGCGCGTGGACCGGTCCTCGGGGATCTCCCGGCCGGGCGTGCCGAGGGCGCGCAGGAGGCGGCCCATCAGGGCGTGGACGGCGGCCGGGCCGTCGTCGTGCGCGGCGAGGTCCGCGTAGAGCACGCCGTCGGGGAAGGCCGGAGCGGAGCGGTGCGCCCAGTGCACGGCGAGCCCGCTCTTGCCCGCGCCGGCGGATCCCGTCACCAGTGCGAGCGGGGCGGGCGGGGCCGCGCCGTCGTTCAGCAGCGCGTCGAGCCGCCGCATTTCCCTCGTGCGGCCGGTGAACGCCAGGACGTCCGGCGGAAGTTGGGCCGATGCGGTGCGGGGCCGCGGTTCGGCGCGTCCCGGCGGCGCCGGTGCGTCGCGCAGGACGGTGTAGTAGAGGGCCCGTACGGCCGGTCCGGGTTCCCGGCCGAGCTCCGTGGTGCAGCGGAGCCGCCAGGCCCGGAATTCCTCGGCCGCCTCGGCGGGCCGGCCGGAACGGTACTGCGCCAGCATGAGGTTGTGCCGCAGTTGTTCGTGCAGCGGGTGGTCGCGGACGGCGGCCGTCAGGGCGGGGACGAGCTGCCGGTGCCGGCCGGCTTCGAGTTCGGCGCCGCTCCAGGCCGTGCAGACCTCCAGGTGCCGGGCGCGCAGCCGGTCCGCCTCGGCCCGGACCGCCGGGCCGCCGAGGCC
The DNA here is from genome assembly GCF_053594995.1 of Streptomyces sp. NPDC002536. Taxonomy (NCBI): domain Bacteria; kingdom Bacillati; phylum Actinomycetota; class Actinomycetes; order Kitasatosporales; family Streptomycetaceae; genus Streptomyces; species Streptomyces sp. NPDC002536. The sequence goes on along the minus strand of NZ_JBSFWU010000106.1, from coordinate 22,727 downwards.
GGCGGGCGCGGGCCCGTGCCACAGGTCGAGGGCGCGCCGGTAGAGCCGGCCGGCCGCGTCGAACGCGCCCTTGCCCGCCGCCTCGCGCGCGGCGGCGACCAGGGCGTCGAAGGCGCCGACGTCCGCGCGGACGGCCTCGGCGGGTATCCGGTAGCCAGCGGGGCCGCCCAGGACGAGCGGGCCGCGGTGGCCCGCGGCGCGGAAGGCCGCGCGCAGGGCCAGGACGTGCAGGGCGGTGCGGGTCCGTGCCGAGGCCGGCGGCCGGCCGTCCCACAGTGCGCCCGCGAGTTCGGCGGCGGGGACCTCCCGGCCGCGCGCCAGGACGAGCAGGGCGAGGACGGTGCGCTGCGCGCGGCTGCCGATGCCGACCGGTGTGCCGCCGACGCGCACGGACAGCGGTCCGAGGAGGGTGACGCTCACCTCCTGCGGCCCGCCCGGTCGCCGTACCGCCGTGATGTCGCCGAGTCCGCTCATGTCTGCCCCCGTCGTCCGCGGCCGGACGGCCGCGCACCGTCGTTCCCCGCGAGGCGGCGCACTCGCGGGGTCGTTCCCCCGTCTTGCAGCGCCCCGTAAGGGGCGCGGGACTGTTACATGTGCGGCTCCGCCGCGTGGGCGCGATCAGCCACGACGCACCCGCAGATGACGTACCGTCCCCGCGCCTCGCACGGGGGCGGCGACCTATCCGGACACCCCCTGGCCGACGGCCCGTCACATGGCTCTGCGCTCCAGCTCGATGGCGAACCGCAGCCAGGTCTCGGCGGTGTGCCGGGCGGCCTGGGCCACCATCGTGCGGCGGTGTGCGGGCACGCTCTCCAGCAGCCGGCGCCACCGCTCGCCGCCCATGGCGTTGGCGCTCAGCAGGTGCAGCAGGGTCCGCCCGCCCTCGGTGAAGCGGAGCGAGGGGTCCTTGCGCAGCTTGGGCAGGGGGGCGCCGCCGGTCTCGTCCTGCATGCCGTCGGCGGTGGCCTTCGGCGCCACCGGGGCGGGGCGGCGAGGAGTGTGTAACGTCATCTCGGCGGCGAGCCGGCTCTCCGCGTCGCGCAGCTTCTTGGGCACCGGGTCCTGGCCCGTGCGCATCCGCTCGCGCACGTCCCGCGCGGTGCCGAGGGCTATGCCCGCGACGTCGGCTATCTCGCGCAGGGTGGCCTGCGGCTTGGCCTCGATCAGGGCGCGGGCGCGGCGGCGGCCCTCGGCGGCGTTGAGCGGGCGGACCCGGCCGTCCCGGCCGGTGCGGGCGTTCACCTGCGCGGCCTCGCCCGCGGCGCGCTTGCGCAGCGAGGCGACGGTGCTCGCGGAGAGCCCGGCGGTCGACGCGATGAGCCGGTCCGACCAGTACGGGTGGGTGTGGATGATGCGGGTGGCGGCGGCCGCGCGGTCGGCCTGGGTGAGCGGCAGCCCCTGAAGGGTGTTCAGGCGGACCGCGTGGACGAAGGCGTCGTCCTCGCTGCCGTCGAAGAAGCGGGCCGTGATGCGCTCGTCGCCTCGCAGCCGGGCCGCCCGCAGCCGGTGCATGCCGTCGACGACGCGCATGCTGGCGCGGTGCACGACGATCGGCGGGAGCGGGCCTTCGACCCCGGCGAGCGTCTGGACGTGCCGGGGATCCTCACCCCCCACCCGGGGCGAGTGGGATGGCCGCAGGGAGCCGATCGGGAGCACGACCGTCCGCTGCGCCTCAAAGCCGCCCGGGTAGCCGTCCTCCGTCCCGTCCTCCATGCTGCCGGCTGTCTCTGCTGTCGTCGTCTGTCCACACGTCGTCACGACATCCCCCATCCAGAAGAACCTCCTGCCGGGCGACGGGACCGCGCGGCGGGGGGAAGCCTGGTAACCGCCCCCGCCAACTGGTGATTGATCGCCGGAGCAGGGCGTCCAACACCAGTCGATCCAGTCGCCACCAGGACGCTATGGAGCGATCGCCACCGCTGTCAACCGCATTACGGGCGCGGGCACATGGAGCCGGCCCGTGACCCTTACGCTAGATTGACCGCGGGGAGGGAGGTGGAATCATGAACGAACCGGACACCACGGACGAGCACACGCTCGCCGACAAGCTGAATCACCTTTTCCGGACAGTGGTGCCGGCCGGCCGGGAGCCGTACACCACCGAGGAGGTGGCCCGCTCGATCACGGCGGGTGGCGTGCCGATCTCCGGCAGTTACATCTGGCTGCTGCGCAAGGGCCAGCGGAACAACCCGACACTGCGTCACGTGGAGGCGCTCGCGAAGTTCTTCGGCGTGCCTCCGGCGTACTTCTTCGACGACCGGGTCACGGCCGCCGTCAACGCCGACCTCCGACTGCTGGTGGCTCTGCGGGACACCCAGGTGCAGCGCGTCGCCCTGCGGGCGGCCGGGCTCTCCCCCGAGAGCCTGCACTCGATCAACGAAGTGATCGAGCGGGTACGGGAGCTGGAGGGTCTGCCGACCGCTCCGCCCGAGAGGCACTCCTAGCGGCCTCCACCGGGCCCGTCAGGGCTCGCTCTCGAACACCGTGATCGCCCCGGCGGAGCAGGCCGGGACGGACACGGCAGCCATGGGACAGATGCGGGGGACCACGCCGTGAACTTCAAGAGGCTGCACCGGCGAAGCCTGGAGCTGGTCCGCAGCCTGGACATACCGTCACCGTTCGACATCTGGGAGCTGTGCGGGCGCGTGGCCGAGCGGCACGGCCGCCCCATCCGCCTGGAGCCCGTCCGGCTGCCCGTCGACGGGCCCTGCGGACTCTGGATCTCGGCAACGGACGTCGACTACATCTTCTACGAGCAGGACACCAGCCAGCTCCACCAGGAACACATCATCGCCCACGAGTTGGGGCACGTGATCTGCGGGCACAAGGAGAACGCGGTCCTGGGCGAGGAGACGTCCCGGCTGCTGCTGCCGAATCTCGACCCGCGGATGGTCCAGGGTGTCCTGGCCCGCACGTACTACACCTCGGCCGAGGAACAGGAGGCCGAGATGGTCGCGTCGCTGATCCTGCAGGAGGCCAACCGGCCTCCCCTGGAACGCAACTGGACCGTGCCGCGCGAGGCGGCCGAGAGCGTGCAGCGTCTGGACCGTTCGCTGCGCAACACCGCACCCTCCCCCCAGGACGACCTGTGATACCTGCGTTCCACCTGCTCGGCGCCGTAGCCGCCTGGGCGGGTCTGTTCTACAAGTGCCGTGCCCTGCGCCGGAATCCCGGTGACCGTGCCCTGCTCGCGCTGTGCGCGGTCTTCGCGCTGTCGGGGCTGAGCTTCTTCGTCTCACTGCCGCCCGTGTGGGTGCTGGTCGACCGGCTGGCCGGAGTGCCCAACATCGCCGCGCTGCTGGCGCAGAGCTGCGTCGTCGCCCTGATCGTCGGCCAGCAGACCGTGCTCACCTACTGGGCGCGCCCGCCGGAGACGGCGCGGCGGCTGGTCCGCTGGCAACTGGGCTTCTGCGCCACGGCCGTTGCGGCACTGGTCGTGCTCTTCTGCCTGCTCACCCCGGCCCGCCAGCGGCCGAAGGACTTCACGCTCTACTACGTCCACGACCCGTACTACATCGCCTACTTGTCCGTCTACATCGGCATCTACCTGGCCGGGGAGATCAATGTCGTCCGCGCCTGCTCCGGCTACGCCCGGGTGGCCGGACGGACCTGGCTGCGGCGGGGCCTGCTGGTCACGGCGGCCGGCGCGTTCCTGACCCTCGGCTACGGGGCCGTCCGGGCCGGGAACGTCCTCGGCATCGCCTTCGGTTTCGACCTGCGCGCGTGGGAGACGACGGCGTGGGTGTGCGGGGACGTCGGCTCCGCACTGACCCTGGTGGGCTGGACGCTGCCGGGCTGGGGGCCGCAGGTGGCCGCGGCCGGGCGCTGGGTGACGGCCTACCGGCGCCACCGCCGGCTGTACCCCCTGTGGTCGGAGCTGCACCGGGCCGTCCCGTCCATCGCGCTGGCGCCCGCGCGCAGCGCATTCGCCGACCGGCTGGCGGTGCGGCAGCTGGAGTTCCGCCTCTACCGCAGGGTCATCGAGATCCGCGACGGACAGCTCGCCCTGCGCGCCCACGCCGCCCCGGAGACCGTGGCCACGGCCCTGCGCGACGGTGCCCGGGCGGGCCTGTCGGGCGACGCGCTCAGCGCCCACGCCGAGGCGGCCCGGATCAGGGCGGCGCTGACGGCCCGGGCGCAGGGCCGTCCCGTGCCCGCCGACGGGCCCGGGGCACTGGACCACTGCCCGGCACACCCCGACCTCGCGGCGGAGACCGCCTGGCTGGTGCGGGTGGCGGAGGCGTTCCGCTGACGCGGACGGGACGTTGATAGCGTCCTGCCGACGATCACCATCCGACCGGGAGGACCACTGTGCCGGAGCACGAGCTCGCAACCACCTCGCTCGGCAAGTCCGTTGACATCTACCGACCCGGGGGCGTCACCGCCCCCGCTGCGCCGACCGTGCTGCTGTGGCACGGCTCCGGGCCCGACGAGCGGGACGTGATGGAGCCGCTGGCGCGGGCGGTGGCCGCGCAGGGCGTCGTCGTGCTCGTGCCCGACTGGCGCGCGGACGCGGCGGACGGCGGGCAGGCCGAGCTGCTGGACTCGCTGGCCTTCGCCCGCGACCACGCCGCCGGCGGCCGGCTCGTCGTCGCCGGCTGGTCCGCGGGGGCCCCGGCGGCGCTGGGGGTCGCCCTGCGCCCGGAGACGTCCGGGGGCCAGCGGCCCTCGGCGGTCGTGGGCATCGCGGCCCAGTACGACCGCCCGGCGCGCACCACGGGCACGGTGCTGTTCGACGACCTGGCCGCCGGCCGGGCGGCGGACGTGCCGGTGCCGGTGCGGCTGGTGCACGGCACGCAGGACACGCTGGAGGACGTGGCGTACTCGCGGAAGTTCCGCGCCGCGCTCGCGGAGCACGGCTGGGCGGCGGAGCTGACGGAGATCCCCGCCGACCACGCCGGGGCGATCATGACCGAGTACGACCCCGCCGTGCACCGCTGCCGCGAGAGCCGGGACCCGGCGGTGCGGGAGGCCGGGGCGATGACGGCGCGGGTGATCGCGGAGCTCGCGCTCGGGGTCTGAGCAGCGTCCCCGGGGGGGGGGCTCCGTGCCGGAGCCCCCCGGGGACGTCAGCCGGTCACCCGGTCCCCGCGCAGGAGCCCCGAGCCCTCCGGCACGGCGGCCGGGTCGCTGCCGAGGTCGGCCACCTTGTTGTGCTCGTCGACGAAGACCACGCGCGGCTCGAAGGCCTTGGCCTCGGCGTCGTCCATGGAGCCGTAGGCGATGACGATGACCAGGTCCCCCGGGCTGATCAGCCGCGCGGCCGCACCGTTGATGCCGATCACGCCCGTGCCCCGCGGGCCCTCGATCACATACGTGGACAGCCGGGCGCCGTTGTTGATGTCGACGATGTCGACCTTCTCGCCGGGCAGCAGGTCGGCGGCGTCCATGAGGTCGGCGTCCACGGTCAGCGAGCCGACGTAGTGCAGGTCCGCCTGCGTCACGGTGGCCCGGTGGATTTTGGACTTCATCATGGTGCGGTACATCGAGGCACTCCCGGAAGAAAGATAGGCTCCCTGCCTGCGTTCTTGCAGGTCAAGGGCGTTCGCCCTACTTTACAGCGCCGGGGAGCCGCCGGGCCGGGCCCGAGCCTGCTTCCTGCGACAACGGCGCCCCTTACGGGGCGGGTCGCACCGCGGAACGATCAGGCCGCTCCGAGTAGATTATGACGCAGCCCACATTTCCCGGTCGGCTGTGAGGAGCAGGGCATGCGCGAAGGCCTGGTCGTCGGCACGAAGTACACCCATCGCTATGTGGTTCCGCCGGACAAGACGGTGCGGCATCTCTACGCCGAATCACCCGAGTTCGCCACTTTCCCCGAGGTGTTCGCCACCGGATTCATGGTCGGCCTGATGGAGTGGACATGCGTCCGCGCGATGCAGCCGTTCCTGGCCCCGGGCGAGGGCAGTCTGGGGACGGCGATCTCCGTGACGCACTCGGCCGCGACGCCGCCCGGGCTCACCGTCACGGCCACCGTGGAGCTTGTGGAGGCGCGCGGGCGGCGGCTCACCTGGCAGGTGGCGGCGCATGACGGTCTCGACGAGATCGGCTCGGGGACGCACGAGCGCGCCGTGGTCGACCTGGACCGTTTCACGCAGGGCGTCGAGGAGAAACTGCGCCGCGCAACAGCGGTTCCCGAATAGGGAATTCCGCCCCGCCCGTCACCGGCGCACGGGCGGAGTCTCCTCGGCGGGAGCCGCCGCCCTGGCCGGTTCGTCGCGGAGCGCGGGACGGGTGACGAACACGGTCAGCAGCGTCACCAGCCCTGCAGCGAGCAGGCACCAGGGGTAGCCGAACGGTCCGGCCGACACGGTGAACAGGTAGGGCGCGCCGAACCCGATGTAGATGAGCATGTAGAAGATCGCGACGAAGGCCGCCAACTCCCCTTCGTCGGCCAGGAGTTCCACCTCTCTCAGCCCGGTCACGAGCAGCATGCCGTAGCTTGCGCCGAGGAGAACGGCGGCCGCGGGCACGACCGCGACCCAGCCGGTGGCCGCGGCCCCGGCGGCGACGACGAATCCGAGCGTGGCCAGCAGCAGGCCCACGACGGCGGCCCGTGCCGTGCCGCCCCGCGCGGCGAGCCGCCGCGTCATCGGCTGGACGGCGATGCCGGTGCCGAGGGTGAGGGCGGTGACGGCTCCGGTGAAGGCGATGCCGAGCCCGTGGGTGTGCGGGGCGGCCAGCGCCGTCAGGGTGGCGAAGGCGGCGGTCGCCGTGCCGAACACCCACGGCGCCCACACCGCCACGCCCAGCAGGAACCGCTTCCGCCGTGCCGCGCGGGGAGCCCGCCAGGGCGCGGGGTCCCGCTCCGCCGCCGGATCCGGCAGCCGCCACGCCAGGGGCGTCACCACGGCCATGATCAGCAGGTGCGGGAGGTACGGCGTGATCCGCGGCAGCGGGAGCCACTGCCCGGCCATTCCGGAGACGAGCGGCCCGCCGCCGAAGCCGGCGGACAGGAAGACGGCCGCCCGGCGCGCGCCCGCACCGGCCGGGGCCTGCGCCGACAGCTCCTTCACCCATGCGCTTCCCGCGCTGAATGCGGCCCCCGACGCCACTCCCGCCAGGAAGCGGCCCACGTAGAGGAGTTCGGGCCGCGTTCCTCCCGCCATCAGCACGAGCGTGGCGGCGGAGGACAGCAGCACGACCGGCCGGATGACGGTGCGCCGGCCCCGGCGGTCCGAGTACGGCCCGGCGACGAGGAGGGCGGGGATGAGCCCCAGCGCGTACATCCCGAACATCGCCGTGAGGGCCGCCTCGGAGAGCCCGTTCTGCTCGCGGTACACCCGCAGCATGGGCGAGAACTGATTGGCGCCCCATCCCACGCCGAACATCGCGAGGGCGGCACGCGCCCAGGCCGGGGGAACCTTCGACCGCATGCCCGGCTCCCTCTCGTCGGGAAACGCCAGAAGGCTTGGCAATGCGGCCATGCTAGGCGAGAGCCGTTGGCGTGGCCACGCAGTTATGCGCCGTCCGGGCCGAGGCGGGCGGCGTCACTCACTGCACCCCCGTCGCTTTGAGTGAGCGCCGCTCGCGGCGTCTGGGACGTTAGCGATCTCGTGGCGGATATTGCAACTCGCTGCACCCGGGCGCAACGTACTGCACCGCCGTCCGGCAGCAATACGGACATTTGCTACCGGAGTCCGAACTGTCGCCCGTGCGACTGGATCGCCTCTTGAGCAGGACGTTAAAGTCCTGCGGTCAGGGGGCCGGACGCGAGACGCGCGGGGGAGACGAGCAGTGGTGCAGCAGGGGGGAGACGAGCGCATCCACCGGGCGAAGGCCGAAGTCGCCCGCCGCCTGCGGTATGTGCGACGGCACCACCCCGAAGGGCCCTTCACCCTGGCCGGACTCGCGGAGCGGGCCGGCGTCTCCAAGCGGACCCTGTCCCACGCCGAGTCCGCGGACGGATGCAACCTCACGCTGGAGACGCTGCTCAAGGTCTCGCACAGCCTGGGCATTTCACGCGACGCCTACTTCCTCGACGAGCAGGTCTTCGAGCAGGTGAACTCACAACTGGGCGAACCGGGCGGGCCCGGCGCGCCGGACGCCCCGATCCCCGCCGCGCCCGTGGACCGGCTGTCGGGGCTCATCGGCGAGATCCTCGCCTCCGCCGCCCAGGCGCAGAACGCCTTACGGGACCTCCCGGCACCCCCTCGGGGCCGGCCGGGCCGCGACGACGAACGTCGATGATGGTGATGCGCTGGCGGCGGAGGAGATCCGCGAACGACACGGCACCGGTCCCGTCCTTCCGGCAGCAGTGCGAGGAACGCGTCCGTTCCCTCGGGCTGCCCGAGGGCGAGTTGACCGTGCAGGCGCTCTGCGCCCACATCGGCGCCTGCCTCGGCCGTACGGTCCACCTGGTGCCGCTGCCGCTGCCCGCGGGCAGTCCGGACGGCATGTGGATCTCGGCGGAGGGCAGCGACTTCATCGCCTTCGAGGCGCGGCTGGCCCCGGTCCACCAGCGCCAGGTGATCCTGCACGAGCTCGGGCACCTGGTCTGCGACCACGAGGCCGCCCCGGTGATGTCCCCCGAGGCGACCCGGCTGCTGATGCCCTCCCTCGACCCCGGGCTGGTGCAGCGGGTGCTGGGGCGCGAGCACGCCCACTCCCCCGCCGAGCGCGAGGCCGAGTTCGTCGGTTCGCTCCTGGGACGGCGGACCGGCACCTGGACACCGCAGCGGACGTGGCAGGTGCCGCCGGAGGCGGCGGAGCTGGCGGCCCGGCTGTCGGCCCTGGAGAGCCCGGCGCACCGGAGCGGAGAAGAAAAGGCGCAATGAACCAGCTCAACAGCATCATGTATCCGGCCTGCGCGGCAGTGAACCTGCTGGCGTTCCTCTACAAACTGCGGATCCTCCGCACGGACCGCTCGCCCGCCCAGTGGGCGCTCGTCGGGAACTTCCTCTTCCCGTTCCTGATCTTCACGGTCTCGACCCCGGCGGTCTGGGTGGCCACCAGCGAGGCCGTCGGCATCCGCAACTTCTCGGGGCTGTTCACCCAGAGCTGCGTGATGCTGCTGACCGCCTGCCAGCAACTCGTCCTGCTGCACCTCACGTACGAGCGCGACGTGGCCTGGCGCAGGGCCGCGCCCCGGCTCGTCGGCATCGGCGCGGTCCTCGTCGTCATGGTGACGCTCTTCTCGGCCGCCACCGAACTGCAGGAGAAGCCGACGGACTTCGCCCTGTCGAAGGCCCAGTTCTACCCCGCGTACCTCGCCGTCTACCTGATCGCCTACGCCTGGAACCAGGTCGACGTGTGCATCCTGTGCTGGCGCTACGCGGGCATCGCCCCGACGCCCTGGCTGCGCCGCGGGCTGCGGCTCGTCAGCCTGACCCTGCCCGCCGCGATGGTCTATGCGGGCTGCCGGTTCGCCGACATCGTGGCCGGGCAGTTCGGTACCAGCGGGCACGCCTGGGAGCCACTGGTGCCGATCGCGGTGTCGGTCAACACCATCGGCAAGACGGCCGGCTGGACCATGCCCGACTGGGGGCGGTCGCTCAGCGCCCTGCGCGAGCGCGCGGAGCTGCGCCGCGCCCACCGCGAACTCACGCCGCTGCACGCGGCGTTGACGGCCCATGTCCCCGAGCCCGTCCTGGAGCTGGAGCCGGGCGCCGACCGGCGCACCCGGCTCTACCGCACCGTCATCGAGATCCGCGACGCCCAGTGGGCGCTGCGGGTCTGGATGGACCCGGCGGTCGCCGCGGCGGCGCGCTCGCACGGGGCGGAGGCCGGCCTGTCGGGCGACGGCCTGGCCGCCACGGTCGAGGCGGCCCAGCTCGCCGGGGCGCTGCGGGCCAAGGAGGCGGGCGTGCGGCCCGTCGAGCACGCGAGCACCCCGCTGGCGGCCGGGCCCGAGGACCTCGCCGCCGAACTGGCCTTCCAGCGCGGGCTCGCCCGCGCCTTCGCCGCCTCACCGGTCGTCACGGCCGCCCTCGAAGAGACCCCGCTCACCGCCACCCCGGAGAGGACCGCATGACCCGCCAGGACCGGACCGCCCAGAATCTCCCGCAGCCGTTCGACGCCGCCTTCCTCACCGACCCGTACCGCGGCTATGCGCGGCTGCGCGCGGCGGCGCCCGTCCACCGGATCGCGCTCCCGGACGGCTCCCCGGTGTGGCTGGTGCTGCGGGAGGCCGACGTCCGGGCCTGGATCACCGATCCGCGGCTGTCGGTCAACAAGGCGCGCTCCGGCGTCGGTTACAAGGGCTTCTCCCTGCCCCCGGCCCTGGACGCCAACCTGCTGAACATCGACCCCGAGGACCATATGCGGCTGCGCCGCCTGGTCTCCAAGGGCTTCACGCCGCGCCGGGTCGAGGACCTCGGCGGGCTCGTACAGGCGGCGGCCGACCGCCTCGCCGACGGGCTCGCGGCCGACATGGCCGCGCACGGCAGCGCCGACCTGGTCACCGCGTTCAGCAATCCGCTGCCGCTGGTCGTGATCGGCGATCTGCTGGGCGTCCCGGAGGCGGACCGGCGGCCGTTCTCCGCCTGGATCGGCACGATGCTGGCGCCCGAGCACCCGGGCCAGGTGGTGGAGGCCGTCGGCCGCGTCCACCGCTTCCTGCAGGAGCTGGTCGCCGCCCGCCGCGCGGCGCCCGGGGACGACCTGCTCTCCGCCCTGATCGCGGCCCGCGACGAGGGCGACCGGCTCAGCGAGGACGAGCTGGTCTCGCTGGCGTTCCTGATCCTGATGGCGGGCAGCGAGAACGCCCAGCACCTCATCAGCGGCGGCCTGCTGACGCTGCTGCAGCACCCGGAGCAGCTGGCCGCGCTGCGTGCCGAGCCGGAGCTGCTGCCCGGTGCCGTGGAGGAGCTCCTGCGGTACGCGAACCCCAACCAGCTGGCCATCCGCCGCTTCCCCGTCGAACCGGTGGAGATCGGCGGCGTCGCCGTCCCGCCGGGCGACACCGTCATGCTGTGCCTGGCCTCGGCCCACCGCGACCCGGACCGCTACCCCGAGCCCGACCGCTTCGACATCCACCGCGCGGACAAGGCGCATCTGGCCCTCGGCCAGGGCATCCACTACTGCCTGGGCGCGCCGCTGGCGCGGATGGAGATCCGGATCGCGCTGGAGACGCTGCTGGACCGCTTCCCGGACCTCGGACTCGCCGTGCCCGCCGGGGAGTTGCAGTGGCGCACGTCGTTCCGTTCGCGGGCGCTCAGGGCGCTTCCGGTCCGCGGTACGGGCCGACGCGGGCGATGAGCAGGGCGACGTCGTCCTGGTCGTTGTCCTCGCGCAGGGCCGTGAGCAGCAGGTCGCAGGTCTCCTCCAGGTCGCGCCGGGGCCCGTCGAGGAGGGCGAGCAGCGCCTCCAGGCGGACGTCGATGGCCTCGTCCCGGGTCTCCACGAGGCCGTCGGTGTAGAACACCAGCTGGTCGCCTGGCGCCAGGGCCATGCCGATGCTCTCGAAGGGGACGCCGCCGACGCCGAGCGGGGCGCCGGTCGGCAGGTCGAGCAGGACGGGCCGCGCGCCCGGGCGCATCAGCACCGGGGGCAGGTGTCCCGCGGTGGCGACCCGGCACAGGCCGGCGGCGGGGTCGCAGACGGCGTAGACGCAGGTGGCGATCGTCTGGTCCAGACCACTGGCGGTCTGGTCCAGGTGCTCCAGCACCTGCGCGGGGTCGAGGCCCAGCCCGGAGAGGGTGCGGGAGGCGGTGCGCAGCTGGCCCATGGCCGCGGCCGCGTTGATGCCGCTGCCCATGACGTCGCCGACCACCAGGGCGCTGGCGCCCCCGGACTGCGGGACGACGTCGAACCAGTCGCCGCCCACCTGGCTGGCCGCCCCGGCGGGCTGGTAGCGGTAGGCGACCTCCATGCCCTCGGGCTGCTGGGGCCGCTGGGGCAGCAGATTGCGCTGGAGGGTGAGCACGGTGGCGCGCTCGCGCTGGAACCAGCGGGCGTTGTCGATGCAGACCGCGGCCCGGGCGGCGAGTTCGGCGGCGAGGACGAGGTCGTCCTCGCCGAACGGCTCGGGGTTGCTGACGCGCTTGAGGTCCAGGGCGCCGAGCACCTCGCCCCGGGCGATCAGCGGGACGGCGATGTAGGAGTGCACCCCGGCACGCCCCAGCAGGGCGGCGGCCTTCTCGTTGCGGGCGATACGGGCCAGGTCCCCCGCGCCCACGTGGGGCAGGTGGACGGGGTGGCCGGTGCGCACGCATTGGGTGACCAGGCGGTCGGCGTCGTACTGGGCGATCTGCCCCGTCGGGTCGGCGGCGGCCGCCGCCTCGGTGGCGCCGGGGGTGCGGGCGGCGGCGACGGCCAGGGCGCGGAAGACGGCGTCCCCGTCGCCGGGGGACGGGGGGCTGCCCTGCAGGATGGCGTCCAGGAGGTCGACGGCGGCCACGTCGGCGAGGCGGGGCACGACGACCTCGGCGAGCTCCCGGGCGGTCTGGTCGAGGTCGAGCGTGGTGCCGATGTGCACGGAGGCGTCGGCGATCAGCTGCATGCGGCGGCGGAACTCCTCGATGGCGCGGTGCCGGTCGGTGACGTCCACGACGGAGACGGCGAGGCCCAGCACCCGGCCGCCGGGGTCCTCCAGGCGGTAGTACGAGACCAGCTGGGCCTGGTCGGCTACGGCGGCGCCGCCCGCCAGGCCCACGGCCAGCTGGTCGAGCAGCGGGGTGCCGGTCGCGAGGACGCGGCGCAGGTCGGCCTCGATCTGCGACACGTCGGCGTGCGGGAGGGCCTCGGCCACGGTCTTGCCGAGGTGCTTCTCGGCCGGGAGGCCGTGCATGCGCTCCAGGGCGGGGTTGACCATCATGTAGCGCAGGTCGGTGCCGAGGACGGCCAGGCCGATCGGGGAACGGTCGATGAGCTGCAGCGAGAGCGCCAGGTGGCGTTCGACGTCGCGCAGCACCTTCTGGTCGGTGGCGATGCCCAGGGCGTAGCGGTGGCCGTGCTGGTCGTCCAGGCGCATGTTGCGGAACTCCAGCAGCAGTGTGCTGCCGTCCTTGTGCCGGGCGGGGAAGACGCCGGCCCAGCTCCTGCCCCCGCCCATCACATGGGCGAAGAGTCCCAGGACCTCCTTGCGGTGCTGCTCGGCGACCAGCAGCGGGGCCGCGTGCCGGCCGAGCGCCTCGGCGGCCGTCCAGCCGAAGAGGTCCTCGGCCTGCCCGCTCCACAGCACGATCCGCCCGTCCTGGTCGAGCACCACGGCGGCCACGCCCAGCTTGTCCAGAAGGCTTCCGGGCGCGTAGGCGACAGGCCCCTCGGACTCCTGGCCCGCCGGGAGCGGGTCGCTGGTGCCCATCCGGGGTCCTCCTTCCGCCCACCGCCCTCGACGCCGCAGTGCTTTCCATGGTCCCCCCGAACGGGGCGGGTCCGCAGCCTGCAGCGCCCCGTCAGGGGCGCGGGACACGGCGCTCCCGCAGTCGAGGTTCTCGGGGCTGCGCCCCGGACCCCGGGGGTGGTGCGTCGGCTACAGGCCGTCGGTGGCTTGTCGCGCAGTTCCCCGCGCCCCTTACGGGGCGCCCTAGCGCGGCCCCGGGAGCGGGAGGGTGAACCAGACGGTCGTGCCCGTCCCGGACGCGTGGTGGCCCCACCCGTCGGCGAGCTGCTCGACCAGCCACATGCCGCGGCCGTTCTCGCTGTCCTCCGCGGCCTGCCGGCACAGCGGCGCCCGGCCCCCGGTGTCGGTGACCCGGGCGAGCAGGTGCGCGGGCGTGCGGCCGAGGGAGAGCTCGATGTCCCCGGTGCCCCCGCAGCCGTGCACGACGGCGTTGGTGACCACCTCGGAGAGCAGCAGGGCGGTGTCGTCGGCGAGGTCGTGCAGCCCCCACTCGGCGAGCAGCCGCCCGGCGAAGCGCCGGGCGGCCGCCACGGACCGGGGCGAGGCCGGGAACGAGACGGCGTGCCCCGGCACGGGGATGCGGGGGCTCAGGGTGTCACGGCTGAATACAGGCATCTGGCTCTGGTGCGATCGAGTGGCGCGACGGACCTCCCCACACTCGCTCGCTTTCCGCCAGAGGTCTACACCCCGGGAGTCACAGAAACCTCACGAATCGCGATCTGTGCAGTTCCCCGCGCCCCGCAAGGGGCGCGGGGCAGCGCTCAGGCGCTCGGGCACTGCTTCCAGGCGAGGTGGTAGACGGTGTTGATGTCGCCGTCCGTCGAGTCCATCGTCATGAAGCTGGTCGTCCGTCTCGGGTCCGAGGAACCGGCGTTGACTCTCAGCTCGGTGTTGATGTTGAAGTTCCGCATCTCACCGCAGGGCGCCCAGACCAGCGAGGCCACGTCGACGGAGTCGGTGACCTGCCAGTTGTCGCTGTAGGGGCCGCTGAAGCCGTGACTGCTGGGCGTGGTGACGGGCGAGCCCTGGAAGTAGTACGAGGCCTTCTGCAGGCCGTTCGCGCCGTCCGCCAGGGAGGCGAAGCCGCGGTAGTCGGCGCTGGCGATCGCGTAGGTGAAGCCCTGCGGGACGTGGACGATCAGGTTGAGCTGGCAGTTCTTGCGGAAGTCGGTGGGCTTGGAACCGACGCCGACCTGGGCGAGGTAGTCGCTGTAGGTGACGGTGAAGGCCGTGTTGTCCGGGGATACCGCGACGGCGGCGGTTCCTGCCGGACAGCCCGATCCGTTGACCGTGGCGATCTCGATCACGATCTTGTCGGGCGGCGGGTCCTTGATGACGGTGGGGTTGTGCGTGGCGAGCGACGAGGCGAACAACGCCGCTATCGCTCCGGCTGTGAACAGACCACCGGGCATGGCGCTCCAATCATCGAGTGTCTTCGGGCCGCGAAGGCCCGAGGGGAAGACAAGGAAGACCTGGGAATCCTCACGGGTACCCCTGAGCGGTAGGGCAGGTGACGGGATTCGAGGAGTGCCGGACCGTAAGGACCGTCCGAGGCCGACGGTCGCGGCACGGCCGAACAGCGGCCGGGCCCACGTCAGCGCACGGTTTCCCACGGCCCGTGGGACGGGGAGCGTTCGGAATGATAGGGAGGGCAGGGGGAGTTGGCCAGACTTACCGGCAGGGGGAGGGAGGGCCTCCGGAAGGGGGATTCCGCAGATCTGGCCGAAAAACATCGTCAACCTCGTATCGCCTGGTCAAGACGGCACGGGACACCCCGGAACCCTTGCGTCGCGGCACCCGGGCGCGCAGACTGGCTTTTAGGTAGAGCTAAAGGTGGCATCCTCGTAGAGGAGCAGCACATCTGACGACGCGACAGCTGTCGCGGGAGCACTGGGGGGCACCATGGCGTGGGGACGGACGAACAAGGCGGGCACCGACCACGGCGACCCCCAGGCCGCGGGAGGCAGGCTGGCCCGGCAGGCGACAGCCTCGCTCGCAGGGCTCCTCGCCGAACGCGGCATGACCCGCAAGGACCTGGCCGACCGCATGGGCGTCTCGCCGGGCCGGGTGAGCCAGATCCTCTCCGGCGGCGAGAATCTCACCCTCCGCTCCCTCGCCGCCGTCGCGGAATGTCTCGACGCCAGGGTCGAGATCGTCTTCTCCGACTCCCCCGGCACCCACGAACCCGCCGGCACCGCGCCGACCGCACAGCACGTGACGGCACCGGCCGGCACGTACGCCCACTCACGCTTTCACTGAACCGCCGCCCACCATCTGCTCCATGGCCACGCAGGACTGGTGCTGCCGCTTGAGCTCCAGGAGTCGGTCCGCATCGCTGCGCTTGCCGTGGGCGTGCGCCAGTTCCAGCAGGCAGACCAGATACTGCTCCGCCTCGCCGAACGCCCGGCGCACCTGGCGGACCTCCTCACGCGTGGCCGCCCGGGCGTGGTGCTGACAGGCCTTCTCGACCTTCGTCTCCACGGTGATCCATCGCTGCGCGGCCATCTGCACCTCGCAGTGACGCTCGTTGATCTCCTTCTTCATCTGGGTGCGCAGCCGCACCGGACGCCCCGGGGCGTCCACCCGCTGCAGCAGATGGTGGCGGACGCCGCCTGCGAAGGCGTCGAGATCCCAGCAGTCGCGGAATCCCCCGGCCATACGCTCGCACCACTCGGCCCGGTCGGTCCGCAGACGCAGGGCCAGCTGATGCAGCAACAGCGAATTGCCGAGGGTGAGTACGGCCATCACGGCGCTCTTGTCCCCGCTCTGCTCCGCCCGGCCGCGCGGTGCGACGCCCCAGCCGGCCGCGGCACCCACCGCCACGGGCGGCACGCTCGACGCGTGCGGCAGCAGCAGACCGCTGGCCACGGCCGCCATGCCGGAGGTCCACAGCACCACGGCGACCGTCAGCCCCGCCGAGCGCACCGTGCCCAGCAGCCGCCCGTCCTCACGGAACCGGAAGATCAGACACACCCAGGTCACGGGCGCGCACACGGCGGCGGGCAGTACCCATTCAGAGATCAAGGACGCCTGGTCCCCTGCCACATCGGCTCCCCGTTCTCACGCACAGCCCCACCGTCACAACAAAATGATGTTCCCATCGCCCACTGTCACGGCGGGCAACGATCGGGCCAAGCTCCGGGGTGAGCGCAAGAATCGAGCCAGTACGCCGCGCCAGGACGGGGCACGGTGCCGGGAGCACCATGGAAGGGCAGACGGCCATGGACCCGACCCGGCAGGAGCCCGCCGATGGCGCGCGGAGCGTTGCGGATCTACCTCGGGGCCGCCCCCGGGGTGGGGAAGACGTACGCCATGCTGGAGGAGGGCCGGCGGCTGCGCGACCAGGGCGCGGACGTCGTCATCGGGTTCGCCGAGCCGCACGGGCGGCGGCTCACCGCCGCCCTGGCCGAGGGGCTGGAGACGGTCCCGCGCCGCACCCTGGTGCACCGCGGGGCCTCGTTCACCGAAATGGATCTGGACGCCGTGCTCGCCCGCCGACCGCAGACCGCCCTGGTGGACGAGCTGGCCCACACCGACGTGCCCGGCTGCCGCAACGCCAAGCGCTGGCAGGACGTGGAGGAGCTGCTAGACGCGGGCATCGACGTCGTCACCACTCTCAACGTCCAGCACCTGGAGTCCCTCAACGACGTGGTCGAGCAGATCACGGGTGTCGTCCAGCACGAGACGCTGCCGGACGAAGTGGCCCGGCGGGCCGCCCAGATCGAACTGGTCGACCTCCCGCCCGAGGTGCTGCGCCGCCGCATGGTGCACGGCGACATCTACCCGGCGGACCGCATCGAGTCCGCGCTGACGCACTACTTCCGGGTCGGCAACCTCACCGCGCTGCGCGAACTGGCGCTGCTGTGGCTCGCCGACCGGGTGGAGGAGGGGCTCCAGCGCTACCGCACCGACCACGGCATCGCCACCCCCTGGGAGACCCGTGAGCGGATCCTGGTCGGTCTGACCGGCGGCGCGGAGGGCGAGACGCTCGTCCGGCGCGCCGCCCGGATCACCGCACGCACCCCCGGGAGCGAGCTGCTGGCGCTCCATGTCGTCCCGGGCGACGGGCTCGTGGGCGGCAGCCCGGCCGCGCTCGACGGCCAGCGCGCCCTCGTGGAGTCCCTGGGCGGCAGCTACCACCAGGTCACCGGGGACGATGTCGTCGAGGCGCTGCTGGAGTTCGCCCGGGCGGAGAACGTCACCCAGATCGTGCTGGGCGCGAGCCGCCGGGGCCGGCTCTCGCTGCTGCTGCACGCCGGGGTGGGGCAGCGGACGATCCACGGCTCCGGGCCCGTCGACGTGCACATCGTCACGCACGAGGCGGCGGCCGGCTCCGCCGCCCTGGCCCGGCTGCCGCTCCCGTACCGGGGTACCGGCCGGCGGCGGTACTGGCTGGCGACCGCGGGCACGGTGCTCCTGCTGCCCGCGCTGACCTGGGCCCTGACGGCGTTGCGCGGCCGTCTCGATCTCTCCTCCGACCTGGTCCTCTACCTGCTGGCCGTCGTGGTGATCGCCCTCGTCGGCGGGCTGTGGCCGGCCCTGGTCGCCGCGGTGGCCGCGGCGCTGCTGGCGGACTACTACTTCACCGCTCCCCCGCACTCCTTCGCCGTCGAGCACGGGCACGACGTCCTCGCGCTCGTCGTCTTCGTCACCGTCGCCGCGCTCGTCGGCTCGGCCGCGGGGGCCGCCTCCCGGCGCACGTACCAGGCGGTGCGTGCCACGTCCGAGGCGCAGGCCCTGAGCCGGCTGGCCACGGCGATGATGCACGGGCAGGACCTGCCCGCTCTCATGGAGCAGATCCGGGAGAACTTCGGCCTCACCGCGGTGAGTCTGCTCGAACGGGACCCCGGTGCGAGCGCCCGGCCGCGCTGGTACGTCGTCGCCAGTGCGGGCGAGCAGCCGCCCGAACGGCCTTACGACGGGGACCTGGAGAGCCCTGTCGACGACAATCTCACCCTGGCCGCGCGCGGCCAGGGACTGAGCCGGGAGGACCGGCAGCTCCTCGCCGCGTGCGCCGCGCAGCTCGCGGTGGCGTACACCCACGGGCGGCTCGCCCGGCACGCCGCCGAGACGGACGCCTTCGCCGCCGCCGAGCGCACCCGCGCCTCGCTTCTGGTCACGGCGGTGCGCGAGTTGAGGGCCTGTCTGGACGCTGCTGCCGGGGCCCTCGCGCGGACGGACGAGCCGGAACAGGCACGGGCAGCCGCCGCACGGTCGTCCGTGCGCCGTGCGCGGCGGATCGTCACCGATCTGGACGACGTGAGCCGGCTGCACGCCGGGGCGCTCGACCTCTACCTCCGCCCGGTGGAGCTCAGCGAGGTGCTGACCACGGCCCTGGACGACCTCGGGCCCGGCGGCCACACGCTCGTCCTCTCGCTGCCGGAGGAGCTGCCCGACGTCATCGCCGACGCCGCCCTGCTCACCCGCGCCCTCACCGCCCTCGCCGCCGACGCGCTGCGCCACAGCCCGGCCGGCCAACCGCCCGTCGTGGCCGCCGAGTTGCTGCCAGGCGGCCGCGTGGCTCTGCGCATCACGGACGGGACGGACGGCTCCCCCGCCCCGGCCGAGCGGGGCCGGAGCCTGGCCCTGCGACTGTCCCGGGACCTGGTCGAGGCCATGGGCGGTTCGCTGCGGTCCACGGGCGCACGCGCCGCGGCCTTTTCGGTGACGCTCGTCCTGCCGGCCTCGGCGGCGTCACGGCCCACCGCTCCGTGACCCCGCGCGTCAGCGTGTTCCCGGGCTGCACATTCTGCCTACCACTACCGTGTGCGCCTGTGTACCCATCTTGTTCCTCCGGCCACGCACCCGTGTCCGGGGTTCAGAACAAGCCATCGAACGCAATAAAGCCCCCGTCAATATGGCGCCCCTTGGCGTCAGGAGCGCGCTAAGAGGGCTCGCCAGGGCGGGTGTCCGGCGCTTCGCTACCGGTGGCTTGAACGAGTCGGCGCACACACCGTCGGTCCGTCCCCCACAGCTCTCCCACAGGAACCGACGGGTGCTTCCCCCCACTTCCTCACCCTTCACGAGGTGTATCGCCCATGGCTGATCTCGCCTTCGTCGGCCTCACGATCGTGGCCTTCGTCCTGCTCCACCTTGCGGTCAAGGGGGTGGAACGGCTGTGAGCGTCGAGCACGCTGAGAACACTGCCGGCCTCGTCGTCGCGGTGGGCCTGCTGCTCTACCTGCTGTACTGCCTGATCTTCCCGGAGAGGTTCTGAAGTGAACGACACCCTCGCGGGCTGGCTGCAGATCCTCGCCCTCGTGGCCGCACTCGCCCTGTGCCACCGGCCGTTGGGCGACTACGTCGCGCACTGCCTGACCACCACCCGTCATCTCCGCGCCGAGCGGCTCGTGTACCGCACCGGCGGCGTCGACGGCGACGCCGAACAGACCTGGCCCGCCTACATGCGCAGCCTGCTGGCGTTCTCCGCGGTGTCCGTGCTGTTCCTCTACGCGTTCCTGCGGCTGCAGAACCGTCTCCTGCTGTCGCTGGGCATGAAGCCCGTCGCCCCGGATCTGGCGTTCAACACGGCGACGTCCTTCGTCACCAACACCAACTGGCAGGCGTACGCGGGCGAGTCGACCCTGGGGCACCTGGTGCAGATGGCGGGCCTGGCGGTGCAGAACTTCGCCTCGGCGGCCGTCGGCATCGCGGTGGTCGCCGCCCTGATCCGCGGCTTCACCCGCAAGCGCACCCATCACATCGGCAACTTCTGGGTGGACCTGACCCGCATCGTGCTGCGCGTCCTGCTGCCGGTCGCGTTCGTCTTCGCCCTCGTGCTCGTGGCGGCGGGGACGATCCAGAACTTCCACGGCGCCCAGGTCCTGACGACCATCGCCGGGGACCACCAGAGCATCACCGGCGGTCCCGTCGCCTCCCAGGAGGCCATCAAGGAACTGGGCACCAACGGCGGCGGGTTCTACAACGCCAACTCCGCCCACCCCTTCGAGAACCCCACCGGCTTCACCGACCTCGTCGAGATCTTCCTGCTCCTGGTGATCCCGTTCGCCCTGCCGCGCACCTTCGGCACCATGGTCCGCGACCGCCGCCAGGGGTACGCGATCGTCGCCGTCATGGCGCTGATCTGGGCGGCCTCGGTCACGGTCGTCACGATCAACGAGCTGCACAGCGTGAGCAGTCCGGCCGGGCACGCGGCGGGCGGCATGATGGAGGGCAAGGAACAGCGGTTCGGCATCTGGTCCTCCGCGCTGTTCGCCGTCTCCACCACGCTCACCTCGTGCGGCGCGGTCAACGCCGCCCACGACTCGTTCACACCGGGCGGCGGCGGGCTGCTGATCTTCAACATGATGCTGGGCGAGATCGCCCCCGGCGGCACCGGTTCCGGTCTCTACGGCATTCTCGTCGTGGCCGTCATCGCGGTCTTCGTCGCCGGGCTGATGGTCGGCCGCACGCCCGAATACCTCGGCAAGAAACTCGGCAGCCGCGAGATCAAGTTCGCCTCCCTCTACATTCTCACCACCCCCGCCATCGTCCTCATCGGCGCGGGAATCGCCATGGCGCTGCCCGGCGAACAGAAGGCGATGACCAATTCCGGTCCGCACGGCTTCTCCGAAGTCCTCTACGCCTTCACCTCCGCCGCCAACAACAACGGCTCGGCCTTCGCCGGCCTGCAGGCCAACACCGTCTGGTACAACGCCGCACTCGGCCTGGTCATGGTGTTCGGCCGCTTCCTGCCCATGGTGTTCGTGCTGGCACTGGCCGGCGCCCTGGCCCGGCAGCGCCCGGTGCCCGTCACGGCCGGCACCCTGCCCACCCACCGGCCGCAGTTCGTCGGGCTGCTGGCCGGCGTGATCCTCATCGTCGTCGGCCTCACCTACTTCCCGGCGCTGGCGCTGGGGCCGCTCGCGGAAGGACTGCACTGATGTCCGACTCGCTCCCCCAGCACCGGCAGCACCGCGTCTCGGGCGGCCTGCTCGACCCCGGGCAGCTGCTCACCTCGTTCCCCGACGCCGTGCGCAAGCTCGATCCGCGGCTGATGGTGCGCAACCCGGTGATGTTCGTCGTCGAAGTGGGCGCCCTGCTCACCACGTTGTCGGCGCTGAAGGACCCCGGCGTCTTCCCCTGGGTGATCGCGGCGTGGCTGTGGCTCACCACCGTCTTCGCCAACCTCTCGGAGGCGGTGGCGGAGGGCCGGGGCAAGGCCCAGGCCGAGACGCTGCGCCGCGCCCGGACGCACACCACGGCCCGCCGCCTGGCGGACTGGCGGCCCGGCGCCGAGGCGCCGCGGGAGGAGGAGGTGGCCGCCGCCGAGCTGCGGCTGGGCGACCATGTCGTCGTCGAGGCGGGGCAGATCATCCCGGGCGACGGTGACGTCGTCGAAGGCGTCGCCTCCGTGGACGAGTCCGCCATCACCGGCGAGTCGGCCCCGGTCATCCGGGAGTCCGGCGGCGACCGTTCGGCCGTCACCGGCGGTACGAAGGTGCTGTCCGACCGCATCGTCGTGAAGATCACCTCCAAGCCGGGCGAGACCTTCATCGACCGGATGATCGCTCTCGTCGAGGGCGCGGCCCGGCAGAAGACGCCGAACGAGATCGCCCTCAACATCCTGCTGGCCTCGCTGACCATCGTCTTCATGATCGCCGTGATCACCCTCCAGCCCTTCGCGATCTATGCAAAGGCCGAGCAGAGCATCGTCATCCTGGTGGCGCTCGTGGTCGCCCTGATCCCGACCACCATCGGCGCCCTGCTCTCCGCGATCGGCATCGCGGGCATGGACCGGCTCGTCCAGCGCAACGTCCTGGCCATGTCCGGCCGGGCCGTCGAGGCCGCCGGCGACGTCAACACCCTGCTGCTCGACAAGACCGGCACCATCACCCTCGGCAACCGCCAGGCCGCCGAGTTCCTCCCGGTCCAGGGGGTCGGAGCCGACGAACTGGCGGATGCCGCCCAGCTGTCCTCGCTCGCCGACGAGACGCCCGAGGGCCGTTCCGTCGTCGTCCTCGCCAAGTGGCGCCACCAGCTGCGGGCCCGCAGCGAAGGGGAGCTGGAGGGCGCCGAGTTCGTCCCCTTCACCGCGCAGACCCGGATGAGCGGGGTGGACGTCGACGGCCGCCGCATCCGCAAGGGCGCGGCGGGGGCGGTGACGGACTGGGTGACCGTCCGCGGCGGCCGGCCGGGGGACGAGGTGCACGAGATCACCGAACGCATCTCGCAGAGCGGCGGCACCCCGCTGGTGGTGGCCGTGGACGACGCCGACGGCGCCCGCGTCCTGGGGGTCATCCACCTCAAGGACGTCGTCAAGGAAGGCATCCGGGAACGCTTCGACGAGCTGCGCCGCATGGGCATCCGCACCGTCATGATCACCGGTGACAACCCCCTGACCGCGCAGGCGATTGCGGAGGAGGCGGGGGTCGACGACTTCCTGGCCGAGGCGACGCCCGAGGACAAGATGGCCCTCATCAAGCGCGAGCAGGCCGGCGGC
>NZ_JBSFWU010000105.1:0-24820 GCF_053594995.1 Streptomyces sp. NPDC002536 | reverse complement strand
GTGCAGGTCGCGTATGCGATCGGCAAGGCGGAGCCGGTGGGTCTGTTCGTGGAGACCTTCGGCACCAACACGATCGACACCGACAAGATCGAGAACGCGATCGGTGAGGTCTTCGACCTCCGCCCCGCCGCGATCATCCGTGATCTGGATCTGCTGCGTCCGATCTATGCGCAGACGGCTGCGTATGGTCACTTCGGCCGTGAGCTGCCGGACTTCACCTGGGAGCGGACCGACCGGGTCGAGGCCCTGAAGCAGGCCGCCGGACTGTAGGGCCGGAGATTGTCCAAGGGCCCCGGACCGGCGGGTTTCCGGGGCCTTGGCCGAAGGTACAGACCGGACATGAGGGGCCTGGTGGAAGTCACAGAATGCGACTCCCATTGGCCAGTAAGCGGCGACATCATGGATGATGGGTCCAGGAACCTCAGCCCGATCCGGTGCGGGTTCGGTGCTGACTCCCCACCCGCTTTGTACTCAAAACCGCAGGTGAGAGAGCCAGTATGCGTTTCCTCAACGACCAGAAGCCGCCGTACGACCTCACGTACGACGACGTGTTCATGGTGCCGAGCCGCTCCGCGGTCGGCTCCCGCCAGGCAGTGGACCTGTCCACGCCGGACGGGACGGGCACCACCATTCCGCTCGTGGTCGCCAACATGACCGCGATCGCCGGCCGCCGCATGGCCGAGACGGTTGCCCGCCGCGGCGGCATCGTCGTCATCCCCCAGGACATTCCGATCGAGGTCGTCACCGAGGTCATCTCCTGGGTCAAGAGCCGTCACCACGTGCTCGACACCCCCATCGTGCTGACCCCCGCCCAGACCGTCGCCGACGCGCTGTCCCTGCTGCCCAAGCGGGCCCACGGCGCCGGTGTCGTGGTGGACGAGGACCACCGTCCCGTCGGTGTCGTCACCGAGACCGACCTGACCGGTGTGGACCGCTTCACCCAGCTGTCCGAGGTCATGTCCAAGGAGCTGCTGCTCCTCGACGCCGACATCGACCCGCGCGAGGCCTTCAACCAGCTCGACGCCGCCCACCGCAAGCTCGCCCCCGCCGTCGACAAGGACGGCAGGCTGGTCGGCATCCTGACCCGCAAGGGCGCCCTGCGCGCGACCCTCTACACCCCGGCCGTGGACGGGGACGGCAAGCTGCGCATCGCCGCCGCCGTCGGCATCAACGGCGACGTGGCCGGCAAGGCCAAGGCCCTGCTCGCCGCCGGTGCGGACACCATCGTCGTGGACACCGCGCACGGCCACCAGGAAGGCATGATCGCCGCGGTCAAGGCCGTCCGCGGGCTGGACCCGCAGGTCCCGATCGTCGCGGGCAACATCGTCGCCGCCGAGGGCGTGCGCGACCTCATCGAGGCCGGCGCCGACATCATCAAGGTCGGTGTGGGCCCGGGCGCCATGTGCACCACCCGCATGATGACCGGCGTGGGCCGCCCGCAGTTCTCCGCGGTGCTCGAGTGCGCCGCCGAGGCGAAGAAGTACGGCAAGCACGTCTGGGCCGACGGTGGCGTCCGTCACCCGCGCGACGTCGCCATGGCGCTCGCCGCCGGTGCCTCCAACGTCATGATCGGCTCCTGGTTCGCCGGTACCTACGAGTCCCCGGGCGACCTCCAGCAGACCGCCGACGGGCGGCTCTACAAGGAGAGCTTCGGCATGGCCTCGGCCCGCGCCGTGCGCAACCGCACCTCCGAGGAGTCGGCGTACGACCGCGCCCGCAAGGCCCTGTTCGAGGAGGGCATCTCCACCTCCCGCATGTTCCTCGACCCGACCCGCCCGGGCGTCGAGGACCTGATCGACTCGATCATCGCGGGTGTCCGTTCCTCCTGCACCTACGCCGGTGCCGGCTCCCTGGAGGAGTTCGCCGAGCGTGCCGTCGTCGGCGTCCAGAGCGCCGCCGGTTATGCCGAGGGCAAGCCGCTGCACGCCAGCTGGCAGTAGTCCCGCATTGCCCTGAAGGGGCGCGACCCGGAATCCGGGTCGCGCCCCTTTTTGCTTCGCTTTTTTGCTCAGCCTGTACCGATTCCTGATGCGAGGTGCAATGATCTTTCGTTTCGGAGCACCCCACGCAATGATCGAACGGCCATACGCAATAATGGTGCATTACGAGCGCAGGTCATCACCTCGTAAGGTCTGCGCAGAACGTGGAGTGGCGGGTACCGCTTGCTCGGCGGTACCCCCCTGCTACGGGATAGCTCTGCCCTGTCGGCGCACCCGTGGGTGACCGCCGTTCGCCCGCGCCCTCCACCGGCAGCGATAAGGAGCCACCCAGTGTTGGACCACGGCACAGCGCCCCCCGCCACCGGTGACGACGTGCGCACCCCGCAGGCGCCCGTCGGACTCGGTGCCCGTCTGATGCGGCGCAAGCCGGTCGAACGCCTGGTCGCCGAGGGCGGCCAGGGCGAGGGCGGCACT
This sequence comes from Streptomyces sp. NPDC002536, assembly GCF_053594995.1. Classification (NCBI taxonomy): domain Bacteria; kingdom Bacillati; phylum Actinomycetota; class Actinomycetes; order Kitasatosporales; family Streptomycetaceae; genus Streptomyces; species Streptomyces sp. NPDC002536. Next base: position 22,406 of record NZ_JBSFWU010000105.1, on the reverse strand, counting down.
CTGCGCCGGTCGCTCGGCATGTGGCAGCTGACGATGATCAGCATCGGTGCCACGCTGGGCACCGGCATCTTCGTCGTGCTCGGTGAGGCCGTGCCCAAGGCCGGTCCCGCCGTCATCGTCTCGTTCGTCATCGCCGGCATCACGGCGCTGTTCTCGGCCCTCTCCTACGCCGAGCTCGCCGGCACGATCCCGGTCTCCGGGTCCTCGTACTCGTACGCCTACGCCACCCTGGGCGAGCTCGTCGCCTGGGTCTGCGGCTGGTGCCTGATCCTGGAGTACGGCGTCTCGGTCGCGGCCGTCGCCGTGGGCTGGGGGCAGTACCTGAACGAGCTGCTGGACGGCACGATCGGGGTCACCATCCCGGCGTCGCTGGCCAACCCGCCGGGCGACGGCGGCATCTTCAACCTGCCGGCGCTGATCGTCGTGCTGCTGTGCATGGTGTTCCTGCTGGGCGGGGCCAAGGAGAGCGCCCGGGCGAACACGATCATGGTCATGGTCAAGATCGCCGCGCTGCTGCTCTTCTGCGGTGTCGCCTTCCAGGGCGTCAAGGCCGGCAACTACACCCCGTTCATGCCGCTCGGCGTGGCGGGCCTGAGCTCGGCCGGTGCCTCGCTGTTCTTCTCCTACATCGGCTTCGACGCCGCCTCCACCGCGGGCGAGGAGGCCAAGGACGCCCAGCGCGACCTGCCGCGCGCGATCATGCTCTCGCTGATCATCGTCACCGCGCTCTACTGCCTCGTCGCCGCCGTCGCCGTCGGCGCCCTGCCGTGGAAGAAGTTCGAGGGCACGGAGGCCGCGCTCGCCGGGATCATGAAGGACGTCACGGGCCAGAGCTTCTGGGCCGTGCTGCTCGCGGCCGGTGCCGTCATCGCCATCGCCAGCGTCGTGCTGACCGTGCTCTACGGCCAGACCCGCATCCTCTTCGCCATGTCCCGTGACGGCCTGGTCCCCAAGACCTTCTCCAAGGTCCACGCCAAGAGCGGTGTCCCGCGGACGAACACGATCATCGTCTCCCTCTTCTGCGGAGTCCTCGCCGCGGCCGTCCCGTTGGGTCAGCTCGCCGACGCCACCAGCATCGGCACGCTGTTCGCCTTCGCCCTGGTCAACATCGCCGTCATCGTGCTGCGGCGCACGCGGCCCGAGATGAAGCGCAGCTTCCGGGTGCCGCTCAGCCCGTTCTTCCCGGCGATCGGCTTCCTGCTGTGCATCTACATGATGAGCAGCCTGGACGTCATCACGTGGGAGGTCTTCGGCGCCTGGATGGTCGTCGGCCTGCTGATCTACTTCTTCTACGGGCGCAAGTCCTCCCGGCTCGAGCGCGAGTCCGCGGAGGAGACCGCCGTGGAGCCCGCTGCTGCGGAGTAGGCCTGCGATGTCGTGAATGCCCCGTCCGTGATCTACTTCTCACTACACCGGCCCTCTTAGAGAAGTGATCCACCCGCAGTGCGACTGAACGAGCTCGACGAACGCATCGTGCACGCCTTGGCCGAAGACGCCAGGCGCTCCTACGCCGACATCGGCGCGGAGATCGGGCTGAGTGCGCCGGCCGTCAAACGGCGCGTCGACCGGCTCCGCGCCGAGGGGGCCATCACGGGGTTCACGGTACGGGTGGACCCCGCGGCCCTCGGCTGGGAGACCGAGGGGTTCATCGAGCTCTACTGCCGCCGGAACACCTCGCCCGAGGCGATCCACCGGGGGCTGTCCCGCTACCCGGAGGTCGCCTCGGCCTCCACCGTCACGGGCGAGGCCGATGCGATCGTCCAGGTCTTCGCCTCGGACATGCGGCACTTCGAGCGCGTCCTGGAACGCATCGCGGGCGAGCCGTTCGTCGAACGGACGAAGTCGGTGCTCGTCCTCTCCCCGCTGCTGCGACGCTTCAGCTCCGGGGCGCCGTCCTAGGGCGCGGCGGCGCCCCTTACGGGCGCTGCAAGTCCGTCGTCAGCCGGCGGCGTTCGGCGAGAGTGCCGTGAACCACAGCAGGGCGACGGTCGCCACACCCATGATCGGGGTGAGGATCTCCGTCTCCAGCCGGTTGCCGCTGGACTTGATCACCACTATTTCGTAGCGGGTCTTGATCGGCCACAGCCAGGGCGCACCCCGCTTGGTGATCGAGTCGCCCAGCAAGTGGGCCACGCAGCCCAGTCCGACGGCGTACGGCAGCCAGCCCGGCGCCGAGGGGATGAACTTGGCGATCACCGCGGTGCCGATGCCGGCCATCGCCACGATGGTGCCCCAGGCGTGGAAACCGTGTCCGGGCGGGCAGATGTTGAGCGCCCGGACGGCCAGGGCCAGCAGGAAGAACGTCATGACCAGGGTGAACGGCCGCCCCAGGAAGGTCACTCCGGCCCAGCTGCCGAGCGTCATCAGCGCCACGAAGAACAGCGAGTGCGTGGCGTGCCGGTGGCCGCCGGAGGCCCAGGCCACGAAGCGGCACAGCGTCTTCGACACCGGGCCCAGGAAGTTGGCTATGGTCCCGTCGTGATGGTCGAGGTCCGGCAGCAGCGCGGCACCGGCGCACAGGACCGTGCCCATCAGTATTTCCTGCGGCGCCAGATGCGCGTGCATGACCAGCGGCGGCAGGTACGGTGCCGTGCCCGCGAAGAGCAGTGCACCGCTCACGGCGTGCGAGTGGCCCATCATGACGTGGTCGTTCTCCCCGTTCCGGCGTCACGAGGGTGACGCATCATCAAAACCCGGGAGACGCTACCAGCAAGATCCGCAGTTCCCTCAGGTGAAGCCCCGCGCGGTCGCGGAAACGGGGGGAGGGACGCCTCGTGTCCCTGCGGCAGAGCGAACCGTGGCACCTGTCATCGGCAGGCCCGGCGCCCGCACGGACTTCCTTCCCGCGTATGTCCTCGACGCCCTTCAGAGACCGGCCCTTCCTGATCATTTCTCTGGGCAGCCGTAATTCCGGTGGTCGCACCTTGATCGTCGCTCCGGTCGTGTCCTCCGTCATGGCAACCCCCACTCGTCCGACCGACATGCCCACGCTAGCGGGGCGTGCAACGAATCGCTGCAATGCTGCAGAAACGCGCAATGAATGTGCCGCTGGCACGCAACATCGGTGCCTTGTCCGGCCCTGTTACCGGCCCGTACCGTCAAGGCGTTTAACAAATCCTTGTCGCGCACGCCGGGTCTCCCCGCTCGATCAGTTGAAGAGGACGCCGTATGAAGCCGCTGCGCATCGCGCTGTACCAGGGCCCCGGCGGCATTCCGTCCTCCACCGGCGACAGCCTCACCGCTCTTGCGGCCGCCGCACGGCGGGCGGCCGACGGGGGTGCGCGGCTGTTGCTGGCCAATGAGCTGTATCTGACCGGATATGCCGTCGGCTCCCGGTTCGGCGAGCTCGCCGAACCCGCCGACGGGCCCGGCGCCGAGGCCGTCTCCCGGATCGCGGCCGAGCATGGGCTGGCCGTCGGTTACGGCTACCCGGAGCGGGACGGCGACACGGTCTTCAACTCCTTCCAGCTCTTCGGCCCGGACGGCTCCCGGCTCGCCAACTACCGCAAGGTGCACGTCTTCGGCGACTACGAGAACGCCCACTTCGCCCCCGGCCGGGAGCTCGTGGTCCAGGCCGAACTCGACGGCATCCGCCTCGGCCTGCTGATCTGCTACGACGTGGAGTTCCCCGAGGCCGTGCGCGGGCATGCGCTCGCCGGGACCGACCTGCTGCTCGTCCCGACGGCGCTGGTGCGCCCGTTCGAGATCATCCCGCAGACGGTCGTGCCGACCCGCGCCTGGGAGAGCCAGCTCTACATCGCCTACGTCAACCGCTGCGGTGACGAAGGCGAGTTCCCCTTCGCCGGGCTGTCCTGCCTGGCCGCACCCGACGGGACCGTACGGGCGCGGGCCGGGGCCGGCGAGGACCTGCTCCTCGCCGAGGTGGACCCGGCCCTGCTCGCGTCCTCGCGTGCCCAGAACACCTATCTGAGCGACCGGCGCCCGGAGTTGTACGGCGCGCTGCGCTGATCCCGGCGGCACCCCGCCCTCCACCCCCCTCCCCAACACCCCCTGTCAGTAGGAGAGTCCAGCCGATGACGTCCACGGTGCCCACCGCCGCCCACGACGAGCACGAGTCCGGCCGGCCCGTCGAGCCGCCGATCACCATGTTCGGCCCGGACTTTCCCTTCGCCTACGACGACTTCCTCGCCCACCCGGCGGGCCTCGGCCAGATACCGGCGACCGAGCACGGCACCGAGGTCGCCGTGATCGGCGGCGGGCTGTCCGGGATCGTGGCCGCGTACGAGCTGATGAAGATGGGGCTCAAGCCCGTCGTCTACGAGGCGGACCGGATCGGCGGGCGGCTGCGCACCGTCGGCTTCGACGGCTGCGACGAGGGCCTGACCGCGGAGATGGGCGCGATGCGCTTCCCGCCCTCGTCCACCGCCTTCCAGCACTACATCGACCTGGTGGGCCTGGAGACCACGCCCTTCCCCAACCCCCTCGCCCCCGCCACCCCGTCCACCGTCGTGGACCTCAAGGGCGAGTCGCACTATGCGGAGTCCATCGACGACCTGCCGCAGGTCTACCGCGACGTGGCCGAGGCGTGGAACGCCTGTCTGGAGGAGGGCGCGGACTTCTCCGACATGAACCGCGCCATGCGCGAGCGCGACGTGCCGCGCATCCGCGAGATCTGGGCGAAGCTGGTGGAGAAGCTCGACAACCAGACCTTCTACGGCTTCCTCTGCGACTCCGCGGCCTTCAAGTCCTTCCGGCACCGGGAGATCTTCGGCCAGGTCGGCTTCGGCACCGGCGGCTGGGACACCGACTTCCCCAACTCCATCCTGGAGATCCTGCGCGTCGTCTACACCGAGGCGGACGACCACCACCGCGGCATCGTCGGCGGCAGCCAGCAGCTCCCGCTGCGGCTGTGGGAGCGCGAGCCGGAGAAGCTCGTCCACTGGCCGCAGGGCACCTCGCTGTCCTCCCTGCACGGCGGCGCGCACCGCCCGGCCGTGACCCGGCTGCACCGCACGTCGGGCAACCGCATCACGGTGACCGACGCGGACGGCGACATCCGCTCCTACCGAGCGGCGATCTTCACCGCGCAGTCCTGGATGCTGCTGTCCAAGATCCAGTGCGACGACGAGCTGTTCCCCATCGACCACTGGACGGCGATGGAGCGGACGCACTACATGGAGTCGTCGAAGCTCTTCGTTCCTGTGGACCGGCCGTTCTGGCTGGACAAGGACGAGGAGACGGGGCGGGACGTGATGTCGATGACGCTCACCGACCGGATGACCCGCGGCACCTACCTCCTCGACAACGGGCCCGACCGGCCCGCCGTCATCTGCCTCTCCTACACCTGGTGCGACGACAGCCTCAAGTGGCTGCCGCTGTCGGCGAACGAGCGCATGGAGGTCATGCTCAAGTCGCTCGGCGAGATCTATCCCAAGGTCGACATCCGCAAGCACATCATCGGCAACCCGGTGACGGTCTCCTGGGAGAACGAGCCCTACTTCATGGGCGCGTTCAAGGCCAACCTGCCCGGCCACTACCGCTACCAGCGGCGGCTGTTCACCCACTTCATGCAGGACCGGCTGCCCGAGGACAAGCGGGGCATCTTCCTCGCGGGCGACGACATCTCCTGGACGGCCGGCTGGGCCGAGGGTGCCGTGCAGACCGCGCTCAACGCCGTGTGGGGCGTGATGCACCAGTTCGGCGGTGCGACGGACGGGACGAACCCCGGCCCCGGTGACGTCTACGACGAGATCGCTCCGGTCGAGCTGCCGGAGGACTGACGCGGGGAGCGGCGCGGGGCGCTTCAGCCCAGCGGGGTGAGCAGACACCGGCTCACCATCCCCACGCTCGCGTCGACGCGGTCCGTGAACTCCTCGGCCAGGTCGGGGAGTTCGCGCAGGGCCCACAGGGCCCGGAAGGCGGCCCAGGCGGAGCTGCGGGCCGCCTCCAGGGTCCACGACCCCAGCAGGTGGGTCAGCGGATCGGCCACGTCCAGCAGATCCGGGCCCGGCATCAGGTCCTCGCGGATCCGCTCCTCCAGGGCGACTAGCAGCCGGCCGACGCGCTGGAAGTCGCCCTCGAGCGCGCAGGGTTCGGCGTCCAGAGTGCGGCAGGTGTCGACCAGGGCCAGGGCGAGGTCGTGGCCGATGTGGGCGTTGATGCCCGCCAGGGCGAACTGCAGGGGGCGCACCGCGGGGTGGCCGCGCATCTGGATCAGCGGGCGCCAGCAGGCGGGCGGGCGCCGGCCCGGCTCGCGGTGCACCGCGTTCAGATAGCGGTCCGCGAAGAGCACGTCGAGCTCGGCGGCTGCCGGACGGTCCGGGAAGGCGCCGGAGTCCAGCCGGTGCACGACCTCCTCGGTGACCGTCAGATACACCTCGTTGAAGACGGCCACGCCGTCCGTCGGCGGCAGCGCGGCCGCCAGTTCCCGCATGTCGTCCAGGACACCGTCGAGTCCGGTGACCGTCCCCCGCGTCATCGTCATATACGTAGAGTGACAGACGGATGCGGAGAGTAGGCGAATCCGCCGGACAGTTAAGCCGAACGGGTGAACGAACGCCGGATGCCCGGCGGCGTCCTACGCCTCCTCAGCCTCGGCGTCGTACGCGCTCGTGCCCTCGTCCAGCAGCGGCTCCTGCCCCTTGAGGTGCGCGGGGGCCAGGGCGCGCAGTGCGTGGTAGCCCGTGATGACCACGATGGTGCCCAGTGCGATGCCGCTCAGCTCGAAGTTCTTGCTGATCTTGAGGCTGACGCCGCCGACGCCGATGATGATGCCCGCCGCGAGCGGCACCAGGTTCAGGGGATTGCGCAGGTCGACCTTGTTGTGGACCCAGATCTGCGCGCCGAGCAGACCGATCATGCCGTAGAGGATGACCGTGATGCCGCCGAGCACCCCGCCGGGGATCGCCGCCACGACCGCGCCGAACTTGGGGCAGACGCCGAAGAGGAGCGCGAAGCACGCCGCGGCCCAGTAGGCGGCGGTGGAGTAGACGCGGGTCGCCGCCATGACGCCGATGTTCTCGGAGTAGGTGGTGTTGGCCGGGCCGCCGACCGCCGTGGAGAGCACCGTGGCGGCGCCGTCCGCGGCGATCGCGGTGCCCAGCTGGTCGTCCAGCGGGTCGCCGGTCATCTCGCCGACGGCCTTGACGTGTCCGGCGTTCTCCGCGATCAGCGCGATGACCACCGGCAGCGCCACGAGCGCCGCCGACCAGCCGAAGCTCGGCCCGTGCAGCGACGGCAGCCCGATCCAGTCGGCCTTGGCCACGCCCGAGAGGTCCAGCCGCCAGTGGTCGACGGCCTGCGGGCCGCCGTGCACCGAGTGGATCTTCCCGAAGAGCCGGTCGGAGATCCACGAGACCGCATAGCCGAAGAGCAGCCCGAGGAAGATCGCCACGCGGGACCAGAAGCCGCGCAGGCACACCACGGCGAGCCCGGTGAAGAGCATGGTGAGCAGTGCCGTCCACTGGTCCTGCGGCCAGTAGGTGGTGGCCGTCACCGGCGCGAGGTTGAAGCCGATCAGCATGACCACGGCGCCGGTGACCACCGGCGGCATCGTCGCGTGGATGATCCGCGCCCCGAATTTCCGCACCGCCAGGCCGGCGAGGAAGAGCACGGCGCCGACGACGAGGATGGCGCCGGTGACCGCCGCGCTGTCGCCGCCCTGCGCCCGGATGATCGCGGCGACGCCGACGAAGGAGAGGCTGCAGCCGAGGTAGCTGGGCACCCGGCCGCGCGTCGCCAGCAGGAAGATCATGGTCGCGACGCCGGACATCATGATCGCCAGGTTCGGGTCCAGGCCCATGAGCACCGGAGCGACGAACGATGCGCCGAACATGGCCACCACGTGCTGGGCGCCCAGCCCGGCGGTCCTGGGCCAGGAGAGGCGCTCGTCCGGTCTGACGACGGCGCCGGGGGCGGGGGTGCGGCCGTCGCCGTGCAGGGTCCAGCGGAGGCCGAGGCCCATGGTGTGCTCCTGGGGGTTTCCGTGAGGGGGTCCGGATCATGTTAGGCGGGCGGTGCGGGGCGATTCCGCCGGCCCGATCCCCCCGGCCCGCGGTGCGGCCCGGCGTTGCTGCGATCGGCGCAATTCTCACCCCTTAGGGCTGTATGCCCATGACCGACGGCTGGGGGGCGGTGGATGCGAGGTATGGGTGGGTTGTCCGATTTCCTGCAATCCAGGAGAGATACATGCGTAAGTTCGTCGGCCGCACCGCGGCTGCCGCGATCCTCGCCGCGGGCGTTGTCGTTCCGGTCGCCGGGGTGGCCCAGGCCGCGCCGGCGGCGCCCCACCACCACGCGTGGGACCACGACCACGACGGCGATCGTGACAGGGGTCGCGACGGCGACCGTGACAGAGGTCGCGACGGCGACCGTGACAGGGGCCGTGACCGCGGCCGGGACCGGGACTGCGACCGCGGCTGGGACCGTGGCCGGGACCGCGACTGCGACCGCGGCTGGGACCGTGGTTGGGATCGCGGACGTGACCGGGACTGCGACCGCGGCTGGGACCGCGGCGGCGGCTGGGGCTGGGGCGACCACGGCTGGATCGTAGGCCTCCTCCGGCACAGCCACCACCACAACTTCTGGGGCAACGGCTGGGGTTGGGGCTGGGGTGGCGGCGGTCACGAGCGTGGCCGTGACTGCGACCGTGGCGAGCGTGGCTGGGACCGCGGCTGGGACCGGGGTCGTGACTGCGACCGCGGCGAGCGTGGTTGGGACCGCGGCGACCGCGGCCGTGACTGCGACCGCGGTGACCGCGGTGACCGCGGCCGTGACCGTGACTGCGACCGCGAAGGCGGCCGCCACCGGGGACACAACCGGATCGGCATCCTGATCTGACGTTCGCACGCCTCACGGTCCCCCACCACGGGCCGTGGACCGGGTCCTTCGGGCCCGCTCCACGGCCCGCGGCGCGTCCCCGGCCGGGCGCAGGGCGCCCGCCGCGAGCACCAGGCCCGCGGCCAGCACGGTCACCAGGCCGAAGGACACCGACAGGGACGTCGCCGCGGCGATCTGCCCGACCGCGGCCGGCGCCACCAGGCCCGAGGTGTAGACGATCGTCGCCACCCCCGCGATGGCCCGGGCGGGCTGCGGACCGCTGCGTCCCGCCGCCGCGAAGACCAGCGGGACGACCACGGCCACGCCCAGGCCGATCAGCGCGAACCCGGCCGTTGCCGCCACCGGCCCGCCCGCCGTGACCACCAGCGCGCCGCCCGCGGCCGCCACCGCCCCGCCCGCCCGCACCGCCGTCACCGGGCCGAACCGCCGCACCACCGTGTCGCCCGCGAGCCGGGCCGCCGCCATCGTGCAGGTGAACGCCGTCGTGCAGGCCGCCGCGAGATCCGGAGCGGCGCCCAGCTCGCGACGGAGGTAGACCGCCGACCAGTCCAGGCCCGCCCCCTCGGCGAACACCGCGCAGAAGCCCACCGCCCCGATGGCCAGCGCGGAACGCGGCGGCAGGGCGAAGCGCGGTGGCGGGTCCTGTGCCGGGTCCGTGCCGCCGCGCAGGTCGGGCACCCACCGGCAGACGGCGGAGCCCAGCAGGGCGAGAGCGGCGGAGGTCAGGCCGAGATGGACGCGGGCGTCGGTCCCGCTGTGGGCGGCCAGCGTGCCCAGCGCCGAACCCGCGAGCGTCCCCGTGCTCCACATCCCGTGCAGGCCCGACATGATCGAGCGGCCCAGCCGGTCCTCGACCTCCACCCCGAGCGCATTCATGACGACGTCCACCATTCCGGCCGCCGCCCCGTACCCGGCCAGCGCGGCGCACAGGACCGCCGGGCCGGGGGAGAGGGCAGGCAGCGCGAAGGCGGCGCACAGCAGGACGAGCAGCCCGCGCAACGCGGCGCGGCTGCCGAAGCGGTGGCTCACCCGCGCCGCGAGGGGCATGGCGCACGCGGCGCCGAGCGCGGGGAAGACGAGCGCGAGACCGAGCCGCCCCGGTCCGAGGCCCAGGTGTTCCTGGATCCAGGGGAGCCGGGTGGCGAGGCTTCCGGACAGGGCGCCGTGCAGGGCGAAGACCGCGGCGAGGGCTCGTCGCGCCGGGTGTGCCGAGCAGTCGTACCGTCTCATCCGGCCCAGTGCAGCAGCAGGACCCCGGGTACGGCCAGACCGCCGTGGACGGGGGAGTGCGGAGCCTCACGTGACCGGTGTCTCACCCAGAACCTCTCCCTCCGTGTCAAGACCCCGTGGACACCGTGGTGTCGCGCGGCGTACGCTCGGAGGCGCCGGATCTGCTGATTTCAAAGAAACCGCAGGTCAGGCAGTATGCATCAGCAAACGACAATCGTTTACGCAGCGCACTCCGGGGTCGGTGAAAGTCCGAACCGGCGGTTACAGTCCGCGACCCGTCCGCAGCCAGCGGCCGGTTGACCAGGTGAAATTCCTGGACCGACGGTTAAAGTCCGGATGGGAGGCAGTGCGCGGCGGGTACGCATCGGCACATCGTCGCGGCCGGCGCGGGCGGTCCGTCCCTCGTGGACGTCGGCGACCCCCGCAGTCCGTCCCGGATGTGGTTTCCCGGTGCAGTGCACCCGCTTCTCGTCGTCCCCCGACGACGGCCCCGGAGTCCGTGCCCGAAGAGGCAGGAGGACCCCGGTGGCCACCGCTACCGAAGCAGACGCGATGCGACGCGCCATCGTGCTCGCCGCCCGCGGCCTCGGTTCGACCAGCCCCAACCCCGTCGTCGGCTGCGTCGTCCTCGACCCGCAGGGCCGCCCCCTCGGTGAGGGCTGGCACCGGCGGGCCGGCGGGCCGCACGCCGAGGTCGAGGCCCTGCGCGCCGCCGCCGGAGCGGGCCACGACGTGCGCGGCGGCACCGCCGTCGTCACCCTCGAACCCTGCAACCACACCGGTCGCACCGGCCCCTGCGCCCAGGCGCTGATCGACGCCGGGATCGCCCGCGTCGTCTACGCCGTCGCCGACCCCAACCCCGTCGCCACCGGCGGCGCGGCGACCCTCGCCGCCGCGGGCGTGGACACCGAGGGCGGCCTGCTGGCCGACGAGGCCGCGGCGGGCAACGCCGCCTGGCTCACCTCGGTGCTGCACCACCGCCCCTTCGTGGCCTGGAAGTACGCCGCCACCCTCGACGGCCGCAGCGCCGCCGCCGACGGCACCAGCCGCTGGATCACCTCCGCCGAGTCCCGCGCCGACGTGCACCGCCTGCGGGCCGAGGCCGACGCCGTCGTGGTCGGCTCCGGCACCCTGCACGCCGACGACCCGCACCTGGCCGTGCGCGGTCGCGAGAACGTCACCCAGCCGCTGCGCGTCGTCGTCGACACCCGCGCCGGCGTCAAACCCGGCGCCCGGGTCCTGGACGATGCGGCCCGTACCCTCGTCGCCGTCGCCGAGGACGCCGACACCCGGCACCTCGCCGGGATCGGCACCGTCGAGGTCGTACGGCTGCCCCGCGCCGCGGGCGGGCCGGGCCTCGACGTCACCGCCCTGCTCGCCGCCCTGCACGAACGCGGCGTCTGCTCCGTCCTGTTGGAGGGCGGGCCCACCCTCGCCGGGTCCTTCCTGGCGGCCGGTGCCGTCGACCGTGTCGTCGGCTACCTCGCCCCCGCCCTCCTCGGCGCCGGGCCCACCGCCCTCGGCGACGCCGGAATCGGCACCATCGCCCAGGCGTTGCGTCTCGACGTGACCGACGTCGCCCGGCTCGGTCCCGACCTGCGCATCACCGCCACCCCCATCGTCCCCGCCACCGTCCCCGCCACCGAGGAGAGTTGAGCGTGTTCACCGGAATCGTCGAAGAACTGGGTGAGGTCGTCGCCGTCGAACAGCTCGGCGACAGTTCCCGCTTCCGCCTGCGCGGCCCGATCGTGACGGAAGGCGCCAAGCACGGCGACTCGATCGCCGTCAACGGCGTCTGCCTGACCGTCGTCGAGCACGCCGACGGGGAGTTCACCGCCGACGTGATGGCCGAGACCCTGCAGCGCTCCAGCCTCGGCGCCCTCGCCCCCGGCTCGCGCGTCAACCTCGAACGCCCCATGGCGCTCGGCGGACGCCTGGGCGGACACCTCGTCCAGGGACACGTGGACGGCACGGGCACCATCGTCGAGCGGACCCCCGGCGAGCACTGGGAGATCGTGAAGATCGCCCTGCCGGACGGACTCGGCCGCTACGTCGTGGAGAAAGGGTCCATCACCGTCGACGGCGTCAGCCTGACCGTCGTCGACGCGGCCGACGACCACTTCACCGTCAGCCTCATCCCCACCACGCTCGACCTGACCACCCTCGGGATCAAGAAGCCCGGCGACCCGGTCAACCTCGAGGTCGACGTCCTCGCCAAGTACGTCGAGCGGCTGCTCGGCCACTCGTCCCGCACCCCCGGGGAGCCCCTCGCATGAGCGCCCTCACCTGGCTGAACGGCGAGGCCTTCACGGTCGCCGGGCAGCACGTCATCTGGTCGGACATGATCGGCAACACCGTGGGCCTCATCGCGCTCGCGCTCGGCTGGCGCCGCAACATGTGGACCTGGCCCACGCAGTTGCTCTCCGGCGCCATCCTCGTCGCCGCCTACGCCTCCGCCCACCTCAGCGGCGGCGTCGGCAAGCAACTGCTCGTCATCGGCGTGGCCGTGTGGGGCTGGCGCCAGTGGACGCGCGGCCGGCGCGACGCGCAGGACGGCTCGATAGCCGTGCGCTTCGCCACCTGGCGCGAGCGCGGCCTGCTCCTCGCGGGCACCGCCGTCGGCACCCTCGCCGTCGGCGGGCTGTTCACGGCCGTACCCCAACTGTCCTGGAACCCCTGGCCGGACGCCTACATTTTCGTCGGCACCCTCACCGCGATGGTCTGCCAGGCCCGTGGATACGTGGAGTTCTGGTTCGCCTGGCTGCTCGTCGACGTGGTCGGCGTGCCGCTCGCCTTCAGCAGCGGCCTGGCGTTCTCCGGTCTTGTCTATGTCGTTTACTTCGCCCTCGTCGTATGGGGCATGCGCGACTGGTGGCTGCGCTCGCGTCGGGCGAGCGTGCCGGCGGCCGCCGTTGCGGAAGGAGTTGCAGCATGACCATGTTGCAGAGCTGGACAGTTGCCGACGAGCTCGTGCTGGATCCCGTCGAGCGGGCCATCGCCGACATCGCGGCCGGCCGGCCCGTCGTCGTGGTGGACGACGCGGACCGCGAGAACGAGGGCGATCTCGTCGTCGCCGCCGAGAAGGTCACCCCCGAGATCGTGGCCTTCATGATGAGCGAGTGCCGCGGACTGATCTGCGTGCCGCTGGAGGAGCCGGACATCGACCGGCTCGACCTGCCGCAGATGGTCGCGCGCAACACCGAGACGATGGGCACCGCCTTCACCGTCTCCGTCGACGCCGGCCGCGAGCACGGCACCACCACCGGCATCTCCGCCGCCGACCGCGCCGTCACCATCGCGATGCTCGCCGACCCGGCGTCCGTCCCGGGCGACTTCGTCCGCCCCGGTCACGTCTTCCCGCTGCGCGCCAAGCCCGGCGGCGTGCTGGTCCGCCCCGGCCACACCGAGGCCGGCGTCGACCTGGCCCGGCTCGCCGGGCTGCGCCCCGCCGCCGCGATCGTGGAGATCGCGGGCGAGGACGGCGCCATGCTGCGGCTGCCCGAGCTGATCCCCTTCGCCCGCAGGCACGGCCTGTCGGTCATCTCCATCGAGGACCTCGTCGCCCACCGCCGCGCCGCCGAACCCGCCGTCCGCCGCGAGGCCACCACCCGGCTGCCCACCGCCTTCGGCGAGTTCCGCGCCCACGGCTACCGCTCCACGGTGGACGGCGTCGAGCACATCGCCCTCGTCGCGGGCGACCTCGGCGACGGGGCGGACGTTCTGGTCCGCGTGCACTCCGAGTGCCTCACCGGGGACGTCTTCGGCTCGCTGCGCTGCGACTGCGGCCCCCAACTGCACGCCTCCATGGAGCGGATCGCCGCCGAGGGCCGCGGGGTCGTGCTCTACCTGCGCGGCCACGAGGGGCGCGGCATCGGCCTGCTGCCCAAGCTGCGCGCCTACGAGCTCCAGGAGGACGGGCGTGACACCCTCGACGCCAACCTGGAACTCGGCCTCCCCGCCGACGGCCGCGACTACGCCGTCGGGGCGCGCATCCTCGCCGACCTCGGCGTGCGGTCGCTGCGGCTGCTGACCAACAACCCCGAGAAGACCGCCGCCCTCGTCCGGCACGGCCTCGCCGTCACCGGACGCGAGCCCATGCCCGTACAGGCGGGCGAGCACAACCTCCGGTACCTGCGCACCAAGCGCGACCGGATGGGCCACGACCTGCCCTGGCTCGACACCGACCCGGTGTCCGCCTGCGGCAACCAGTGAACCGACCAGAACCGAGGAGAGACGTGAGCGGCAAGGGCGCACCCGAGCTGAGTGTGAAGAACTGCCAGGACCTGCGAGTGGCCGTGATCGCCGCCCAGTGGCACGAGAAGGCGATGGACGGACTCGTCGACGGCGCCCTGCGGGCCCTGCACGAGTACGGCATCGACGAGCCGACCCTGCTGCGACTGCCCGGCAGCTGGGAACTGCCGGTCGCCGCCAAGGTCCTGGCCGGCCGCGGCTACGACGCGATCGTCGCCCTCGGCGTCGTCATCCGCGGGGGCACGCCCCACTTCGAGTACGTGTGCCAGGGCGTCACCCAGGGGCTCACGAAGGTGTCCGTCGACACCGGGGTCCCCATCGGCTTCGGCGTGCTGACCTGCGACACCGAGGAACAGGCCCTGGACCGCGCCGGACTCGAGGGCTCCTCCGAGGACAAGGGCCACGAGGCGGTCACCGCCGCCGTCACCACGGCGTCCGTCCTGCGCTCGGTGTCCGAGCCCTGGCACTGAGCGCCGCGGCGGACCCCGTAGGGTAGGGGTCACCATGGACAGGAAGACGTTCGAGGAGCTCTTCGCCGAGCTCCAGCAGAAGGCCTCCGGCGACGACCCCGCCGCCTCCCGCACCGCCGAACTGGTGGGCAAGGGCGTGCATGCCATCGGCAAGAAGGTCGTCGAAGAGGCGGCCGAGGTGTGGATGGCCGCCGAGTACGAGGGCGCCGAGGCCACCGCCGAGGAGATCTCCCAGCTCCTCTACCACCTGCAGGTGATGATGATCGCCCGGGGAATCTCCCTGGACGACGTCTACGCCCATCTCTGATCAGCCGATCAGTTCCCGCAACCACCCACCCCACCCACGCACGAAGGAAACCGACCTCATGCTGCGCATCGCCGTCCCCAACAAGGGTTCTCTCTCCGAGCCTGCGTCGGCGATGCTCCATGAGGCCGGCTACCGCCAGCGCAAGGACCGCAGGGAACTCGTCCTCGTCGACGCCGGGAACGAGGTCGAGTTCTTCTTCCTGCGCCCCCGCGACATCGCCGTCTACGTGGGCTCCGGCAAGCTCGACATCGGCATCACCGGCCGCGACCTGCTGCTCGACTCCGGCTCGCAGGCCGAGGAGATCATGCAGCTCGGCTTCGCCGGCTCCACCTTCCGCTACGCGACCCGCCCGGGCACCGCGAAGGGCGTCGCCGACTTCGGCGGCATGACCATCGCCACCTCCTTCTCCGGCCTGGTCACCAAGCACCTCGCCGACAACGGCGTGGACGCCTCCGTCGTCCACCTCGACGGCGCCGTCGAGACGGCCATCCAGCTCGGCGTCGCCGAGATCATCGCGGACGTCGTGGAGACCGGCACCACCCTGCGCAACGCCGGACTGGAGATCATCGGCGAGCCGATCCTGAAGTCCGAGGCCGTGGTCATCCGGCGCACCGGCGCCCCGGCCGACGACCCCAAGGTGCAGCAGTTCCTGCGCCGCATGCAGGGCGTCCTGGTGGCCCGGCGCTACGTGATGATGGACTACGACATCCGCGTCGAGCACGTCGAGCGCGCCGTCGCCCTCACCCCCGGCCTGGAGTCGCCCACCGTCTCCCCGCTGCACCACGAGGGCTGGGTCGCGGTCCGCTCGATGGTCCCGGCGAAGGACGCCCAGCGGATCATGGACGAGCTGTACGAGCTCGGCGCCCGCGCCATCCTGACCACCGGCATCCACGCCTGCCGCCTCTGACCTCCGGTCCGCACGCACGTAACAGAGCCCGGAGGAGAACACCGTGCCCGAGCTGCCCGTCACCTTCCGCCCGACCCGCACCCGCGTCGTCCTGCTGAGCATCGGCGTCGCGCTGCTCGTCGCGCTCACGGTGGTCTCGCTGATGCTGGAGGCCCTGTCCACCGGGGACCGGATCACCTTCATCACCACCGGGCTGCTCGGCCTCGGGGTGCTCGCCCTGCTCAGCCGTCCCAAGGTGGTCGCCACCCCGGACGGGGTGACCGTGGTGAACCTCACCCGCAGCCGCCGGCTGGCCTGGGCGGAGATCGTCCGCGTGAACCTGCGCAACGGCGACGCCTGGGTGCACCTGGACCTCTCCGACGGCACCAGCCTGCCCGCCATGGGCATCCAGCCCGGCGTCGCCAAGGAGCGGGCGATCGCCGACTTCCGGGCGCTGCGGGCCCTGGTCGAGGCGCACGGAACCGGGGCTTCCACGGCCTGACGTGGTCCATCGTCCGGGTTTCTTGATTACTCTGGTCCCTCGGGCACACACGTGCCCGCCCCGACCGGGGTACCTGCGAACCGAGGAGTGACTCCCTCCGGCAATGGACGGATCGTCCTGTAGTACCTGCGCCGCCTCCCCTCGCGAGGCGGCGTCATGAGTGTCACCGTTTCCCTTCTGCTGCTTGCCGCAGCACTGCTCCTGATCCTGGCGAACGGCTTCTTCGTCGCCGCCGAGTTCGGTCTCGTGACCGTCGGGAAGCCGGAGGCCGAGCGGGCCGCGGCGGACGGCGACCCCCGGGCCCGGACCGTGGTCGACTCCCTGCGCGAGCTGTCCTTCCAGCTCTCGGGCACCCAACTGGGCATCACCATCACCTCCTTGGCGGTCGGCATGCTGGCCGAGCCCGCGCTCGGCCGGCTGCTCGCCGGGCCGGTCACCGCGGCCGGGCTGCCGGCCGGTGCCGCCTCCGGCGTCGCCGTCGTGGCGGGCATGCTGGTCGCCTCCGCGGTGCAGATGGTCGTCGGCGAGCTCGTGCCCAAGAACTGGGCCGTCTCCCGGCCGCTGCAGGTCGCCCGCTTCGTGGCCGGCCCGCAGAGCGTCTTCACCCACCTCTTCCGGCCCGTGATCACCCTGCTCGACACGGTCGCCAACCGTCTCGTCCGGGCGCTGGGCGTCGAGCCCGCCGAGGAGCTCGCCTCCGCCCGCACCCCCGGCGAACTCGTCTCGCTCGCGCGGCACTCGGCCCGGGCCGGTGCCCTGGAGCAGGACACCGCCGACCTGTTCGTGCGCACCCTGTCGCTGGGCGACCTCACCGCCCAGCACGTGATGACCCCCCGGGTGAAGGTCAGCGCCCTGCAGTCGACCGCGACCGCCGAGGACGTGCTCAACCTCACCCGCGCCACCGGCCTCTCGCGCTTCCCCGTCTACCGGGAGCGGCTGGACGAGGTCGTCGGCATGGTGCACCTCAAGGACGCCCTCGCGGTGCCCCGGCCCGACCGTGGGCGCACGCCCGTGGGCCGGATCGCCGTGTCCCCCATGCTCGTCCCCGAGACCCTGCCCGTTCAGCCGCTGCTGGAGCAGCTGCGCAGCGAGCAGCCGATAGCCGTGGTCGTCGACGAGTACGGCGGCACGGCCGGCGTGGTCACCCTGGAGGACATCGTCGAGGAGCTCGTCGGCGAGGTCCGCGACGAGCACGACGCGCTGGACGCCGACCGGCCCGAACTGGCGCCCGTCGCCTGCGAGGACGGCCGCTCCGCCTGGGATGCCGACGGCGGCTGCCGGGTCGACACGCTGCGGCGCATCGGACTGGAGGCGCCCGACGGCCCGTACGAGACCGTCGCCGGACTCGTCGCCGGCCTGCTGGGGCGGATCCCCGTGCCCGGGGACGCCGCGGAACTGCCCGGCTGGCGGCTGTCGGTGCGGCGTGTGGGCCACCACCGGGCCGAGCGCGTGCGGATCGTGCGCACCGGCGGTACCCCGGGGGACGTCCGATGAGCGTGCTGCAACTCTTCTTCGCCGGCGTGCTGGTGCTGGCCAACGGCTTCTTCGTGGGCGCCGAGTTCGCGCTCGTGTCCGTGCGGCGCAGCCAGATCGAGCCGAAGGCGGCCGAGGGCTCGGCCCGCGCCCGGACGGTGCTCACCGGGCTGGAGAACCTGCCGCAGATGATGGCCGCCGCCCAGTTCGGCATCACCGTGTGCTCGCTGACCCTCGGTGCGGTCGCCGAGCCGACGGTGGCGGCGCTGCTGGAGCCGGTCTTCCACGCGGTGGGGCTGCCCGACCAGTTGGTGCATCCGCTGGGCTACGTCATCGCCCTCGCCCTGGTGGTGTTCTTCCACCTGGTGATCGGCGAGATGGTGCCGAAGAACCTCGCGATGTCCGCGCCGGACCGGGCCGCGCTGTGGCTGGGCCCGGGGCTGGTCGCCTTCGAGCGGGTGTGCCGGCCGGTGACGCGGCTGCTGGGCGCCTGTGCGCACGGCGTGCTGCGGCTGTTCCGCGTCGAGCCCAAGGACGAGGTCGAGGCGGTGTTCACCAGTGAGCAGCTGACGCACCTCGTGGAGGACTCGCGGCAGGCCGGACTGCTGGACTCCGCCGAGCAGGAGCGGCTGGAGGACGCGCTGGAGCTGGGCAGCCGGCCGGTGACGGACGTGCTGCTGGACCCCGCGACGCTGGTGACCGTCGACCCGTCGGTCACCCCGCGACAGGTCGAGGAGCTGACCGTACGGACCGGGTACTCCCGGTTCCCCGTGTGTGCGTCGCCCGGCGGGTCCTTCATGGGCTATCTGCACGTCAAGGACGTGCTGGACCTGGAGGACCGGGAACGGGCCGTGCCGCAGCACGTGTGGCGGCGGGTGGAGACCGTACGGGCCGAACTGCCGCTGGACGATGCGCTGACGGTGATGCGGAGGGCTGCCGCCCACTTGGCGGCGGTGACCGACGCCTCCGGGCGTGTGCTCGGGCTTGTCGCCCTGGAGGACGTGCTGGAGATGCTCGTCGGCGAGGTGCGGGATCCGGCGCACCGGGCCGCGCCGGTTGCGGCACGGGTGCCGCGGGCTGCGCAGGAGCAGGAGGTGCTGGCGGGCTGACGGTTGGCGTCCCGTCAGCGCCCTGTAGGGGCGCCCCCCGGGGGACTTCGACTGCGGGCGCGTCGTGGCTGGTCGCGCAGTTCCCCGCGCCCCTTACGGGGCGCGTCGACGGGGCGCCCCCGGACCCCTACTGCGGGTCCTGGGGGTCCCTCGTCTCGCGGCGGGTGACTCCCCAGCCGGGGCCCGAGAGGACCTCGCCGTAGGCCTGCATCAGGTCCGGGAGGCGGAGGGTGGCCAGGTCGTCGCGGGTGGGGGTGCCGGGGTAGCAGGACAGGCGCAGGTCGCGGTAGGCGCAGCTCTTCTCGTAGAGGGTGCGCAGGAACCGGCCGTTGCCCAGTTCGTCGATCCAGCCCTGCTCGACCACGTGCGCGCTGATGCTGCGCAGTTCCTCCAGGGCCTCCTCGTCCCAGGCGTCGCCGTTCTCCCCGGCCAGGACCTCACCGATGCTGGTGAGTTCGGCGGGGCGGTAGCTGGGGAAGTCGACGCGCGTGGTGAAGCGGGAGCCCAGGCCGGGGTTGGCGGCCAGCAGGCGGTCCATGCCCTCGGGGTAGCCGGCCAGGATGACGACCAGGCGGTCGCGGTTGTCCTCGGCGCGCTTGAGCAGCACCTGCAGCGCCTCGTCGCCGTAGGCGTCGCCCTTGCTGTAGCCGGAGTTGGAGAGGCTGTAGGCCTCGTCGACGAAGAGCACGCCGCCGAGCGCGGAGTCGATCAGTTCGTTGGCCTTCACGGCCGTCTGCCCGAGGAACTCGCCCACCAGGTCCGCCCGCTGGGCCTCGACCAGGTGGTCGCCGCCGAGCAGGCCGAGCGCGTAGAAGACCCGGCCGAGGATCCGGGCGACGGTGGTCTTGCCGGTGCCCGAGGGGCCGGAGAAGACGAAGTGCCGCTTGGGAGGCTGGACGGGCAGGCCCTGCCCGGCGCGCAGCCGTGCCATGTGCAGTTGCGCGGACAGCGCCCGCACCTGCCGTTTGACCGGCTCCAGCCCGACCATCCGCTCCAGTTCGGCGAGCGCCTTGGCCAGCAGGACGGGGTCGGAGCGCCCGGGCTGCGGCTGGGGGAGCGGCTGGGCAGGCACCCGGAACTTCTCGCGCACGCCGTCGGCGTCGACCGGTGCGGTGCCGGTGGGCTCGGGGTCCGTGCCCGTGAGGAGGCCGCGGTTGTCGAGGGGGCCGGGGGAGGTGCGGCCGCCCGGGCCGCACTGGCCGGCCGGTGCCGCCGGGGGGCCCGCCGGGCCGGGCGGCGGGTCGGCCTCCGGCGGGGGGTTGCCGCCGAGGGGGACGCCCGGGAGGCCCAAATGATCGTCCAGCCCGTCCGCGTCGGCGATGGCGGTCAGCCGGGCCGCGGTGTCCATGAAGGACGGGTCCACCCGGTGGACCGCCCGGTAGAGCGGCAGGGCGGCGGCGCTGCGGCCGGTGCCCTCGTGCGCCCGGGCGAGCCAGTAGCGCAGCTCCTTGCGCTGCGGCTGCTCGCTGCGGCAGCGCATCAGCGCGGCGGCGAGCAGCGGCTCGGCCTGCCCGTACATCTCCAGCCGCACCCGTGCCATGCCGCCGAACAGTCCGGCCTCGATGCCCAGCAGGGCGTCGTCCAGCAGGGGTTCGGTGTGCCGGACGAGCTGGTCCCAGTCCTTGATCAGGTAGGCGCGGCAGGCGTGCAGGAAGCGCACCTGGACGTCGGTCTCGGCCGGGGGGCAGCCTGCCAGCGCCCGGTCCAGCTCGGGGACGTGCCGGCCGTCGAGCCAGTGCGAGGCATGGGCGAGGAGCAGATCACGGTTGCTCTCCAGTACCGGCTGGACCCACCAGCCCAGCCAGTACCAGGAGTTCAGCGGGCGCCGGTGCCGGGCGCGCTGTTCGCCGAACCTGTCCCGGTGCCGGTACATCCGCAGCAGCGCCGTGGTGGTGTCGGCGCGCAGCGCGTGCAGCCCGAGCCAGGCGTCGGCCATGCCGGGATCGATGCGGACCGCCGTCCGGAACTCCTCCTCCGCCTGCGCGTAGGCGCCCATCGTGTAGGCGTCGACGGCGCGCAGCCAGGCGAGATCGGCCGGGGCGGGCGGGCCCTGCATCCCGAGATCCATCACGTCCCCCACAAACCTGCCCCCGTAGCGTGCTGCCGGGCGAGTGCCTGGCCGCGCCTTTCCGAACCGCTGTGCTGTGGACGGGAGTTGACCAGTGCTCTCGGCGCACCCGGCAACAGGTCCCGCGGGGTGCCCGCCGGAGGGTGCGCCGTCTCGCATCGTACCTGCGCGGTCGGGATCGGCCGAAGGGTGCGGGGAGCGCAGTTCACGGCGCACGGGTGATCAGGGGGCGGACGGAAGAGCGATCCGCGGAACGGTTACCGAGGGTGACCCGGCGGGGTGGGGCAAGGGGGCAAAGGGCCCAAATCGCGGGCGCGGCAGGCAGTACGAAGCCCCCGATCACGGGGGAACAACCGGGGGCTTCGTGTCCGCAAGCGGCCCTCGGGGGCCGCACATTGAGAACGTAATTCCTGTACGGCCCCTGGGTCAAGCCGAGTTGGGGGAGTCGGCGGGGAATCGCGCACCGCCGGGGAGGGGCGAGGCGGGGGATCGTCACCGAGCGTAGGGACAAGGGGAGTTCAGGCGCTGGCCATGGGTCCCGGCAGCAACTCGTACCCCTCGGTGCACTGCAGCACCAGGAGTTCGGCATACGGGCGCGAGGGGTCGGCCGCGAAATGCCTGCGCTCCGCTCGCTTCCAGCCGTCCCAGAATTCTGCCTGCGCGGGGCCGTCACGGAGTTGACCCCGGGCCCAGGACCCCTCGTGGTGCAGTTCCATCCACAACAGGCAGGCGAGATGGGGCCGCAGGGCGCTGCGGCCTGCGCCCACGCCCTCGACGATCACCACCGCACCGGGGGCGAGCGCCAGTTCCGGCCCGGCGAAGCGGCGGGCCGTCCAGTCGTAGGCGCGGTAGTGCGCCGTCTCGCCGCGCGAGAGCGGGGCGAGGATCCCGTCCCGGAGCCGGTCCGTCCAGGCGAAGAGCTCGTCGTGGGTGGCGAGGTCGTCCAGGTGCAGGACGGGGGCGCCGCCCAGGGCCGCGGACAGCCGTGCGGCGAAGGTCGTCTTGCCGGAGCCGGCGTGGCCGTCGACGGCGACGAGGCGGACGGGGCCGAGGGAAGGGGGCAGGGCCTGCAGCCGGCGGGCGAGGGCGGGGAGCGGATCGTTCACCGGATCACCCTACGGGTGCGGTGCGCCCCGTCAGGGGCGCGGGGAACTGCGCGATCGGCCACGACGCGCCTGCAGTCGGGGTTCTCGGGGCTTCGCCCCGGACCCCTGGGGTGGTGCGTCGACTGCAGGCCGTCGGTGACTGGTCGCGCCCACGCGGCGGAGCCGCATATGTGAACAGCCCCGCGCCCCAGCACCGGCCGCGGGC
>NZ_JBSFWU010000104.1:0-25547 GCF_053594995.1 Streptomyces sp. NPDC002536 | reverse complement strand
GGTACCTCCCAGCGGTAGCTGGGGGAGAAACAGCCCCGCGCCCCTGACGGGGCGCGAAGGTCCGCCGGACCCCCGCTAGCGGCGGGCCGCCACGAAGCGTGCGCGCGGCTCGCCCTGCAGGTGGTCCGCCGGGAGCTTCCGGCCGAAGAGGGCGAGCAGCAGGTCCTGCGCGGCACCGGACACGGGGGTTCCGGTGCCGAAGGACCAGTCGAGGTCGGTGGCCCGGAAGGCCACGCCCGTGATGTCCGTACCGAAGAACTTCACGCTCCTCGCCGTGATGCCGCCCAGGACCACGCGCAAGCGGTCCTCCGGGACCCGGCGGTCCAGCCCCAGTGCGACCGTGATGTCCAGGCCGTGGACCACGTCGTGCGCCAGCGCCATGTCGTAGCCGCCGACCGGCGGCTTCCAGGGGTGCTCCGTGTTTTCCCCGAGGAATGCGGTGAGTTCGGCCGGCGAAAAGGCCGCCGCGTCCTTGCGGGCGCACCGGTCCGCCATGCGGTTGATGTTGCCCCGTGCCGCTGCCAGTTCGCGTGCCCATTGCGGCAGCGAGTAGCGGAATCCCATCGTCATGTGGGCCGCGACCTCCCGTACCCGCCACCCCGCGCACAGCGACGGTGCATTCCATTGTTCGTCGGTCAGGCATGCCAACAGCGTGGCTAGTTCCCGGCGTTCAGCGGCTATGGCACCCCGTATCCCGTTCTCCATGGATCAAGCCTGACGGTCACCCCTCCCGGCAGTCCAAGAGATTGCTGTGCTCGCAGCTAGAATCACCGCTTATGGAGCTCCGGCAGCTGCAGTATTTCGTCGCCGTGGTGGAGGAGGCCAACTTCACCCGTGCCGCTGCCCGTCTCCACCTCGCGCAACCCGGAGTGAGCGCCCAGATACGGCAGCTCGAAAAGGAACTCGGGCAGCCGCTCCTCGACCGATCCGGGCGGTCGGTGACCCCGACCGAAGTGGGCGAGGCCGTGCTGCCGTACGCGCGGGCCGCGCTCGCCGCCGTCGAAGGGGTGCGGCGGACCGTGGAGGAGTTCACCGGCCTGCTCCGCGGCCGGGTTGCCGTCGGGGTCGTCTCCGGCGCCGTCGCCCCCGGCTTCGGCATCGCGTCCGTCCTCGCGGACTTCCACGACGACCACCCCGACGTCGAGATCGCCCTCACCGAGGACACCTCCGACCGGATGCTCGCCGCTCTCCGGCGCGGTGAACTCGACATCGCCGCCCTGGGATTGGCGGACGACGAGCCTCCGCCCGGCATCGGGATCCAGGTCGTGATCGACGTCCCCCTCGTTGCCGCCGTCGCGTCCGGCGATCCCCTGGTCGCGGGCGGCAGTCCGGACGTTCCCCTCGCCGCCCTCCGCGACCGCCCGTTGATCAGTCTGCCGCGCGGCACCGGCGTGCGCGCCGCACTCGACCGCGCTTGCGCGGCAGCGGGCTTCCGGCCCCGTATCGCCTTCGAGGCGGCCGCGCCGCAGGCCCTCGTGCAGCTCGCCGCGCGCGGCCTCGGCGTGGCCGTGGTGCCCGAACCGCCCGCCGGGGCGGCGGGGTTCGGGGAGGGGGTGCGCTCCCTGCGGATCACCGGGCCGCAGCCGCGGGGGCGGGTCGCCCTGGCCTGGCGGACGGACGGGCCCGGCAGCGGCAGCCCTGCGGGCCGGGCCCTGCTCGCCCGCTTGCGGGCCGCCTTCGTCGCCCCGTAAGGGGCGCGGGGAACTCCCGGGGCTTTGCCCCGGAACCCCTGGGGTGGTGCGTCGGCTGCAGGCCGGCGGTGGCTGATCGCGCAGTTCCCCGCGCCCCTTACGGGCGCCAAGGTGCCGCCAGAACAGGAGCCTCCGTTTCCCCACGGTCAAGTGTCCAACCTCGATCGACAGTTCGGCCGAAGGCCGGTTACGCTCCCGCCGCATCCTGCACCAGCACCCTGCCGCCCCGGATCGACCGACCGGACCCCGCGGTGCTGGAAATTCCTTCTGACCAAAGGATTCGTCATGGCACGTTTGCGTTCTGCCGGTATCGCCTCCGGCGCCCTCGCCCTCATCGCGGGCGCCATCGTCTTCTCCGCTCCCTCGGCCAACGCCGCGGAGAGCTGCCACGCCTACACCCGGAACGACGGTGTCGGTGTCGGCTGGTGCGACAGCGGCAACGGCCTGTGGAGAGTCCACGGTTACTGCGCCAACGTCGGCGGCGTCCGCGGCCCCTACACCGGCACCGAGGGCCGTCGCAACATGGGCACGGAGCAGGCGTCGATCCTCGAATGCGGCATGGGCGGCGGCGCCGTCAACATGTGGGTCGAGACCTACGGCTGACAGGCCGGGGCAGGAAGGGCCGGGCAGCGAGCCTGTCCGGCCCCGCCCACCGCACTACCCCCTCGGACTCCTCCGACGTCCACGCCACCACTGCAGACACCCCACCCCCACCCCGGCCGCCGCCGTCACCGCAAGCACCACACCCCAGTTGGCGGCGTAGTCCAGCGGCAGAACCGACGCGTTCTGCCGCGGACCGGGCCGGAACAGCACCGGGTACGCCACCGCCGTCAGGCAGGCCATCACCAGGAGCGTCCCCCGCACGACCCGTACCGCCCTCCGCGCGGGCAGCCGGGCCACCGCCCACCCCACTGCCAGTGTCAGCGGCACCACGATCCCGTCGTGCACGACCACCGACCCGGCCAGCCACCGCACCACCGGCCATGGATCCTGCGGCGCGGCCCCGTACAGCAACGACCACACCCCCACCCCCATCAGCGCGACGCCCACCGCGCCCAGCGCCACTCGCATCCGCATCACAACACCTCCAGCCGCGCCACCCACTTGGTCTGCAGCACGCCCGGCCGGTTCGGCGCGATGATGCGGGCCGGGTGGCCGTGGTCGAAGGAGAGGGCCTCGCCGTTGAGCCGCAGGGCGAGGAGCGTGAGCGGGTCGCGGGCGTACGTATGCGGCATCACCATCACGCGGTACGCCCCGTGCCGCTCCAGCGACGTCACCCGGATCAGCGCACCCGGCGGTGCGCCCGCGCGGTCCAGCAGGTCCCGGATCCGGACGCCCGTCCAGTGCGCCGACTTGCTCCAGCCCTCCACGCACGCAATGGGCAACACCACCTCCCGCTGGGGCAGTTCCCGCAGTTCGTCCAGGCTCAGCTCGTACGGGCGCGGCCCGTCGACCCGCAGCCGCCAGCCCTGGACGGTCCGCGCATCCACACCCGCCTGCACGGCCGTGCGATTGACCGGCAGGGCCTGCGGGCCGTGGTCCGGGTGCCGCGGCGCCAGCAGGTCCAGCGGGGACAGGGGCGTGAAGGACTGGCCGGCGGTCGTCACCGTCACCGCCCCCACCGCCGCGCCGACCGCCGTCAGCAGCGCGCGCCGGTCGACGGCGTCCTCGGCGGGCAGCGACAGCGTGCCGGGGGAGCTGCGGCGCCAATGGGCGCGGATCTCCGGCGCCTTGACGGCGACGTGCAGCAGCAGGGCCCCGGTCAGCACCCAGGCCAGCGCGAAGTGCACCGGGACGAACGAGAACGGCCACGGATACCACTGGGCCGCGTTGAGCAGCCCCGTGAACAGCTCCAGCAGCGCCGCCGCGACCAGGACCGCCACCGACAGCCGCTCCAGCGCATGCCGCACCGAGCGCAGCGGGGGCCACACGAAGAGGCGCGGATACACCGTCCAGAGCTTCGCCAGCAGGAGCGGAACGGCGGCTATACCGCTCGCCACGTGCAGGCCCTGGCTCAGGCGGTAGCCCCAGGTCGGGCGGCTGGGAAGGGAGTTCGCCAGCCAGGTGGGCGGGTGCTGCTCGTAGTGGCTGATCACGCCCGTGACGAAGCAGACCGCGAGGGCCAGTCCCAGCCAGCGGCCGATCGCGGTGGCCGTGCGGGCGTCGTGCAGCCGCCCGGAGAAGACGGGCAGTGGGGGCCGGGGGAGTTTCATGCCCTCCATCACACCCCGGCGCACGGCTCTTACGGGCAGGTCGACACCTTACGAAACGCGGACGGCCGGGCCGCGCGGCCCCGCCGGGCACCCCTCCGGTGCCAGGCTGAACGGTGTGATCAACCGCGCCTCCCTCGTCACCGTCTCCCTCCTCGCCGCCCTCACCGCCGTCCTCGCGGCGGCGATCCGCAGCGACGGCTACGACACCGATCCCGCCGCGCTCAGCGGCTGGTACGTGGCGGCCTGGGTCCTGTTCGCCGCAGCCGCCTGGGCGTTGCGCCGGGTGCCCGCGCGCTGCGTGGTACCCCTGGTGCTGACGGGAGCGGTCGCGGTGGCGGTCACCGGGCTGCTGGCCGAGCCCCGCACGAGCACGGACTCGTACCGCTATGCCTGGGACGGCCGGGTGCAGGCCGCCGGGATCTCGCCGTACGACCACGCTCCGGCCGACCCCGCACTCCGGCCGCTGCGCGACAGCTGGCTCTTCCCCGAGGGGGCGGAGTGCGCGGGGCCCGGGCGGGCCCGTATTGCCGCAGACACCGGTGCCGTCGCCTGCACGCGCATCAACCGCCCCTCCGTGCACACCATTTACCCGCCTGTCGCCGAGGGCTGGTTCCTGCTCGTGCACGAGCTCTCGCCGCCCGGTGCCCGGCACAAGCCGTTGCAGGTCGGCGGGGCGCTGCTGGCCGTCGGCACGTCGGGGCTGCTGCTGTATGCGCTGCGGCGGCGCGGCGGCGGGCGGGAGCGGTGGGCCGCGTACTGGGCGTGGTGCCCTGCCGCGCCCGTCGAGGCCGTCAACAACGCCCATGTCGACGCGCTGGGCGCCCTGTTGACCGCGGCGGCCTTCGCCGTCCTCGCCCGGGGCCGCCGCGGGGCGGCCGGCGGCGGGGTGCTGCTCGGTGCCGGGATCGCCACGAAGCTGCTGCCCGCGGTGACGCTGCCGGGGGCGCTGAGCGGGGCGCTGCGCAAGGGGCACCGGCGGCGCGGGGCCGCGGTGCTGCTGGCCGCGGGCGGGGTCGTGGGGCTCGGGTATCTGCCGTACGTGCTGGTCTCGCGCTCCTCGGTGTTCGGCTATCTCGGCGGATACACGGAGGAGGAGGGCTACGACGACGCGTCCGCGCGCAACCGGTACGCGCTGCTGCGGCTCGTCCTGCCGGACTCTTGGGCGCTGCCGGCCGCACTCGCCGTGCTGGCCGTGGCGGCGGGGTGGGTGCTGTGGCGCGGGGACCCGGAGCGGCCCTGGCGGGGCGCGCTGACGGTGACGGGGGCGGCGTTCCTGCTGCTGACCCCCGGGTACTCCTGGTATGCGCTGCTGCTCGTGGTGCTGGTGGCGCTGGACGGGCGGTGGGAGTGGCTGGGCGTTGCGGTGGCGGGAGTGGCGAAGTACGTGGGCGGGCGAGCCGTGGGGGATCCGAACCTGCTGGGGACGGTGGCGTACGGGGTGGCCGCGGCGCTGGTGGCCGTGGGATGGCTGGTACGGCAGAGGCGGGCGGGACTGGGGCAAAATGAACCACGCCCCGCGCCGCCCACCCCGGAGAGCAGCCCCCATGACCAGCCCGGCCCCGTCCGGTTTCATCGGATCCGACGGTTCCGTTCGCGTCCGTGGCGCCCGTGAGCACAACCTCAAGGGCGTCGACGTCGACATCCCCCGCGACGCCCTCGTCGTCTTCACCGGCGTCTCCGGATCCGGCAAGTCCTCTCTCGCCTTCGGCACCCTCTACGCCGAGGCCCAGCGCCGCTACTTCGAGTCCGTGGCGCCCTACGCCCGGCGCCTGATCCACCAGATCGGCGCGCCCAGGGTGGAGGAGATCACCGGGCTGCCGCCCGCCGTCGCGCTGGAGCAGCGGCGCTCCGCGCCGACCTCCCGCTCCTCCGTCGGCACGGTCACCACGCTGTCGAACTCCCTCCGCATGCTCTTCTCCCGCGCCGGGGACTACCCGGAGGGCGCCGAGCGGCTGGACTCCGACGCCTTCTCGCCCAACACCGCCGCAGGGGCCTGCCCGGCCTGCCACGGGCTCGGGCGCGTGCACGAGGTCACCGAGGAGTCCCTCGTCCCGGACCCGGCGCTGTCCATCCGCGACGGGGCGATCTCCGCCTGGCCCGGCGCGTGGCAGGGAAAGAATCTCCGCGACATCCTCGCCGCCCTCGGGCACGACGTCGACCGGCCCTGGCGCGAGCTCCCGCAGGCCGACCGGGACTGGATCCTCTTCACCGACGAGCAGCCCGTCGTCACCGTCCACCCGGTGCGGGACGCGGAGCGCATCCAGCGCCCGTACCAGGGCACCTACATGAGCGCCCGCCGCTACGTGCTGCACACCTACGCCGACTCCAAGAGCACCTCCCTGCGGGCCCGCGCCGAGCGGCACCTGGTGCACCGGCCCTGCGCGGAGTGCGGCGGCAGGCGGCTGCGGCCCGAGGCGCTGGCGGTGACCTTCGCCGGGCACGACATCGCCCGGCTCGCCGCGCTGCCGCTGTCCGCGCTCGCGGACCTGCTGCGGAAGGAGACCGGCGGTGACGGCGCCGCCGCCACGCTCTCCCGCGACCTGGTGGCCCGCATCGAGGTGCTCACCGAACTCGGCCTCGGCTACCTCGGCATCGACCGTCCCACGCCGACCCTCTCGGCCGGCGAACTGCAGCGGCTCCGGCTCGCGACCCAGCTGCGCTCGGGGCTCTTCGGCGTCGTCTACGTCCTGGACGAGCCCTCCGCCGGGCTGCATCCGGCCGACGGCGAGGCCCTGTTGACGGTGCTGGACCGGCTCAAGGGCGCGGGCAACTCGCTGTTCGTCGTGGAGCACCACATGGACGTGGTGCGGCGCGCGGACTGGATCGTCGACGTCGGGCCGCAGGCCGGCGAGCACGGCGGGCAGGTGCTCTACAGCGGCCCGCCGGCCGGGCTCGCGGACGTGCCGGAGTCGGCCACCCGCCGCTTCCTCTTCCCCGGCCCGGCGGAGGGGCGCGCGCCGTCCCGCACGCCCCGCGAGCCCTCCGGCGCGCTGCGGCTGCGCGGCGTGACCCGGCACAACCTCCGCGACGTGGACGTGGACGTCCCGCTCGGCGTGTTCACGGCCGTCACCGGCGTCTCCGGCTCCGGCAAGTCGACGCTCGTCGGCGACGTGCTCGCCGGGACCGTCGCCGCGCACCTGGAGCACGAGGAACTCCCGTTCCCCGCCGAGGGCCTGGAGGCCGTGCACCGTCTCGTCCGCGTCGACCAGAAGCCCATCGGACGCACCCCGCGCTCCAACCTGGCCACCTACACCGGCCTGTTCGACGCGGTGCGCAAGGTCTTCGCGGCGACGGACGAGGCCCGTTCCCGCGGCTACACCGTCGGCCGCTTCTCCTTCAACGTGCAGGCCGGACGCTGCGAGGTCTGTCAGGGCGAGGGGTTCGTCGCCGTCGAACTGCTCTTCCTGCCCGGCGCCTACGCCCCGTGCACCGCCTGCGAGGGCGCCCGCTACAACCCGGAGACGCTGGAGGTCGCGTACCGGGGCCGGAACATCGCCGACGTGCTCGCCATGACCGTCGACGCCGCCGCGGAGTTCCTCGCCGACGTGCCCGCGGCGCTGCGCAGCCTGCGCACGCTCCAGGACGTGGGCCTGGGGTACCTGCGGCTGGGCCAGCCGGCCACCGAGCTCTCCGGCGGGGAGGCCCAGCGCATCAAGCTCGCCGCCGAACTCCAGCGCGCCCACCGGGGGCACACCCTGTACGTGCTCGACGAGCCGACCACCGGGCTGCACCCCGCCGACACCGAGGTGCTGCTGCGCCAGCTCCACGGGCTGGTCGACGCGGGCAACAGCGTCGTGGTCGTCGAGCACGACATGAGCGTGGTCGCGGGGGCGGACCGGGTCGTCGACCTGGGACCGGGCGGCGGGACGGAGGGCGGGCGCGTGGTCGCGACCGGAACTCCGGCGCAGGTGGCGGCCGTTGCCGGGAGTGCGACTGCGGGGTATCTCGCGCGCTGTCTCAAGTCGTAGGCGGGAAGAGGGGGTTGTGCGGTCTTCCGAAATTCATAGACTTGCTCAAGTATGGAGTAGGTCAATGAACCGTTGAGGGACGCCGAGGGGGACTCCCGCCATGCACACTACGCTGATCGTCGCCCGTCATCTCCCGGGCAGCGAGGGCGAGATCGCCCGGCTGTTCGCCGCATCGGACGCCACCGGGCTGCCCGCGGAGATCGGGGTGCACACCCGCAAGCTCTTCACCTTCCACGACGTCTACATCCACCTGGTGGAGTCGCCCGCCCCGGTCGGCGCCGCCATCGACAAGGCCCACGGGAACCCGGAGTTCCAGCGCCTGAGCACCGCCCTCGACGCCTATATCCAGCCATTCGCGGGGAGTTGGGGCACCGCGGAGCGTGCCTCGGCCCGGCAGTTCTACCAATGGGAGCGCGGCCGCGGCGTCGTGCTCGCCCCGCAGGCCGACTCCGGCAGGTGAACGCCCTGCCGCCGTCCCGGACGGCACCGGAGCCCGCCCGCACGGGCGGGCCGCAGAGGCAGAGCCGGGTCCCGCGCCTCGCACTGGTCCTGCTGCTGAGCGCGGGGCCGCTGGTTCTCGCGGGGCTGCTGCTGCGCCACGGCGCGCAGTGGCCCGCGCACCCCGGCGCGCGGGGCGGCGGCCACGGCGGCGGTGCCGGGAAGGCGCCGGAGCCGTGGCGGCTGCTGCTCGCCCTCGCCGTGGTCGTCGCCGCGGCCCGGGCCGTCGGCGGAGCGTTCGCCCGCTTCCTGCGGCAGCCGCGCGTCGTCGGCGAGATGGTCTCCGGCATCGTGCTCGGCCCCTCGGTCCTGGGGGCCGTGGCGCCGCAGGTGTACCGGACGCTGTTCCCCGCCGGACTGCTGTCGTACGTCGACGCGTTCGCCCAGATCGGCCTGGCGCTGTTCATGTTCCTCGTCGGCCTGGAGTTCGCCGGTGAGTCGCATGCGGCGCGTGAGCCGCGTGGTCCGCGCGCATCGCCCGGCCCCGGACCCGGCGGCGGCCGGGCCGGCACCGTGATCGGCATCTGCGGCACCGCCCTGCCCTACAGCCTCGGCATCGCCCTGGCCTGCGCCATGTACGCCACCCTCGCGCCGGGCGGCGTGGGGTTCCTGCCCTTCGCCCTCTTCATGGGCGTCGCCATGAGCGTCACCGCGTTCCCGGTGCTGGCGAGCATCCTGATGGAGCGCGGCATGATGCACACCCGGGCGGGCCGGCTCGCGGTGCTCGCGGCGGCGGGCGCCGACCTCCTGTGCTGGCTGCTGCTGGCCGTCGCGGTCGCCCTGCTGCGCAACGCCTCCCTGGCCGGCGTCGCGCGCACCCTCGCCCTGACCGCGGCCTTCTGCGCCGCCATGGTGCTGTTCGTCCGGCCGCTGCTGCGCACCGTGCTGCTGCGGCCCTCGCGGTGGCTGCCCGACGGGGCGCTGCTGGCGCTCGTCCTGGTGGGGGTGCTGCTGTCCGGGGTGGCGACGGACCGGATCGGCGTGCACCTGATCTTCGGGGCGTTCCTGTTCGGCGCCCTGTGCCCCGCGGACGCCCCCGGACTGCGCACCGTGCAGGGCAGGATGCAGGAGTTCACCACCTCGATCCTGCTGCCGCCGTTCTTCGCCTCGGTGGGCCTGAAGACCGAACTCGGCCTGCTGGGCGGCGACTCGGCGCTGTGGCTGTGGTTCGCCGCCGCCCTGGCCGTCGCCGTCGTCGGCAAGCTGGCCGGCAGTTCTCTGGCGGCCTTGCTGACCGGCGTCGGCGGGCGCGACGCCCTGCGGGTCGGGGTGCTGATGAACTGCCGGGGCCTGACCGAGCTCGTCATCCTCGGCATCGGGCTGGAACTGGGCGTGCTGACGCCCGCCTTGTTCACCGTGCTCGTCCTGGTCGCCCTCACGGCCACGGCGATGACCGCACCCCTGCTGGACCTGCTCGACCGCGGCGAGACGGCCCGGAACCGCACGCGGAACCGCACCCTTCTGTCGGACCACCACTGACCTCTGCCATGATTGACTCGATCCTGTATTGAGGACAGGGGTCAGTGACGTACCAGGGCAGAGGTGACCGACCATGACCACCCAGCAACTGCCTCCGGCGGGCACGGTCCCGCGTGAGGACAACCTCCTTCTCAGCACCCTCCTGAACTTCGCGCAGTCACACCAGGAACGGCTGGCGGACCAGGCCGCCGTTCTCGGGCTGACGGTTCCCCAGGCGAGGGTGCTGTACTTCGTCGCCTCCGCACCGACCGTGCGGAAGCTGGCGGTGAAACTCCGTTGTGACGCCTCCTATGTGACGGGCCTGGTGGACCGCCTCGAGGAGCAGAAGCTCATGAAGCGGCAGGTCGATCCGGCGGACCGGCGCGTGAAGATGCTCACCCTCACCGCAGCCGGCCGCAGGCTGCGGGGCAAGGTGGTCCGCATCATGGACGAGGCGCCGGGCCTGGAGCTGCTCACCGAGAAGGAGAAGCTGCTCCTCGGCGAACTCCTCAAGAAGGCCTCCGCGAACTGACCGGCATCCCCCGCACCTCCGCGCACGACGCTATCCGGCACACCCGCCGCAGCTCAACACCATCGTCCCCAACGGCAGATCCCGCCCCGCCGGAAGAGCGGCCCGGGACATGTCGCACGGGGGAGGGGACATGGCACTTTCGGCACACCCCCGGGAACCGGTCGGCATCAATGGCGCGTTGAGGACTTACCGCCGCAGTCCCGGCACGGCTAGGCTGGCCGAATGGTCCGGCCTCCCCCGGCAGGGGCGGTCCGGGGGATTCCGCCGCCGGACCACAACGGGGAACAGCACGACTCACGTTGGGGGACTTGAGTTGGACGGAGTTGTTGCCGAGGAAGTGCCCGGGGGTCCGGCACTCGCCCGCCTCCTCGCATCGCAGTCCGACAGTATCGTGGCAGGTTACGAACAGCGCCTCAGTGTCATCGGCGTCGGCGCCGACGACCCGGGCGTCCGGCGCTTCTGCGTCGGGCAGGCCCGTGCAGTCCTGGACGACGTCCTGCTGGCCCTTCTCAGCGAGGGCAGCTTTCTGGGCGCCCGCAGCGTGGGGCCGGCCCACGCCGCGGTCCCGGACTATCCGCAGGCATGGAATCCCAATGACGCCCACCGTGCGATCATCACGCTCTTCGACGTCGTCATCGAGGCCGTGACGCGCACCGTGGACGGCAGTTGCCCCGGCAGCTCCCGGATGATCGCCGAGGGCGCCGTCTCGCTGCACCACAGCATCATGGCCCGCTTCAAGGCGGCCCTGGAGTCCAAGGCCAGGGCCCTGCTCCAGGAGACGGCCCAGGCCTGCCTGGACGACCGGCGCAGCGTCTCGCGCGACCTGCACGACCGCGTCGGCTACTCGGTCAGCGTCGCCAAGCAGAACCTGGAACTCTGCGAGCTCTACCGGTACCAGGGCAACGCCGCGGCCGAGCACAAGATGCGCGTCGCCCACCAGGCCCTGCACGAGGCGATGGACCAGGTGCGCGAACTCGCCTCGGAGCTACGGGCCTACGGCGGCACCGACAGCCTGGCCCGTGCCCTGCAGGCCTGCACGGAAGGCATCCGCACGCCCGGCACGGCGATCGAGATCTCGGTCTCCGGGCACGAGTCCTGGATGCCCGCGGAGGCGCTGGACGAGCTGTACCTGGCGCTGCGCGAGGCACTGCGCAACGCCTTCGCGCACTCCTGTGCGAGCACGGTCACGTTGCACGTGGACATCGCGCCCCACCAGACGCGGGCCGTGGTCAAGGACGACGGGATCGGCTTCGACCCGGCGGCCACGCCCGAGGGTGTGGGGCTCGCGTGCATGCGGGAGCGGATCGAGCGGCTCGGCGGCACGGTCTGCGTCACCGGCTTCCCCGGTCGCGGGGCCTCGGTGGAGTTCCTGCTGCCCGCGCGCCGCAAGGGCATGGCCGCGTGAGCGGGGACGGCGCGGGCACGCTCACCCGGATCGTCGTCGTGGACGACCACACGCTCTTCCGCGACGGCCTGCGGGAGATCCTGGAGGCCGAGGAGGAGTTCGTCGTCGTCGGCGAGGCCGGCTCCCACGCCGACGCGGTGCGGGTCACCGGGGAGACGCAGCCGGACGTGGCGCTGCTGGACGTCGGCCTGCCGGACAGCGGTGCGGCGGAGACCGTCCGCCGCATCCTGGACGTGGCCCCCGCCACCCGCGTGATCATGGTGAGCGTGTACGACGAGCCGCGCACCGTGCAGGAGTTGCTCGCCTGCGGGGTGCGCGGCTATCTGCTGAAGTCGGTGGGCCGGCAGGACCTGCTGTCCGCCGTCCGCTCGGTCCTCGCGGACGACGAGCGGATCGTCCTGTCCGTCTCCCGGGCCAGCATGGCGCAGGTCCATGCCGTCTCCGCGCCTGCGGGGCTGCTGTCGGCCCGGGAGCGGGAGGTCATGACCCTGGTGGCCCAGGGCATGACCAACGGTCAGGCGGCCAGCAGACTGTCCATCACCGAAGGCACCGTCAAGCACCATCTGCGGAACATCTTCGGCAAGCTCGGCGCGACCTCCCGGCTGGACGCGGTGAACAAGGCGATCTCCGCCTCGCTCATCGACCCACGGGACCAAGTGCCTCGATCCGGTCGCGGATGAGGGCCATCTGCACCTTGCTGTTGCGGTCGATGTTCCCCTGCATCCACGCGTCGTCCACCGGGGCCTGCGGCTTCATGGCGAAGTCCTGCACCCAGCGCATCCGGGTGCCGCCGGGCACCTCCTCGTAGGTCCAGCGGATGTCCATGTGGGCGAAGGGCCCGGTCTCTATGCGGCGGGCGGTCACGGTCCTGGCCGCCCGGTCCGCGTGCCGCTCGGAGACCCAGCTCCAGACCTTGCCGTCCCCGTCGGGGTGCATGGTCAGCCGGAAGCGGACCCGGTCGCCCTCGCGCTCGAGGATTTCCGCCGCGCTGTACTCGCTGAACAGCTCCGGCCAGTGCTCCACGTCGTTCGTGCGCTCCCAGACGAGATCGAAGGGGGCGCGGATGAGGATCTCGTTCTCGGTGCGGGCGGTCATGGCCGGTCTCCCCTCGCCAGCTGTGCGTTGACCAGGTCGTGCAGGGCGCGCGGCGAGGCGGCCTGTTCGGCCTCGCGGCCGAGCAGCACCGGGTAGCGCCGCTCCAGTTCGGCGACGACGCCGAGCAGCCCGAGCGAGTCGACGCCGAGCGCCTTGAGCTCCAGTCCGGGATCGTCCAGCCCCGCGGCGTCGAGCTGTACTCCGGTGCACGCGCGGACGATCACGGCGAGCTGTTCGTAGGTGAGCCGGTCCGGTAGGGAGGGCGTTGCCGCCCCCGTGGATTCCCCCATGATTTCCTCCTGTTGGCGGTGGTGCATGGCGTACCGGTGCAAGGGCGGACGGCGTCAGGGCCCGTCCCCGGCGCGCTGCAGGACCAGGGCCGAGCAGCCGCCCGAGAGCCCGCGGGCCAGCAGCAGCGCGATGCGCGGCCGCAGCCGCCGGGCCCGCCCGGTGACGAGGTTCAGCGACAGCGCGGGCTCCGCGCCGTCCAGGTGCGGGGCGGGCGGTACGAGGCCCTGCTCCAGGCACAGCACGGCGAGCGTCACGTCCAGCGCGCTGGCCCCCGAATAGGCCCGCCCGGTACCGGTCTTGGGCGCGGTGACCGGCACCTCCTCCGCGCGGCGCGCCCCGAACAGCAGCCGCAGCGCCCGGACTTCCGCCGCGTCGGCCTCCGGCACGCCGAGGGCGTCGGCGAAGACCACGTCGACGGCGGCGGGCGACAGCCCGGCCTCCGCCAGGGCCGTGCGGGCGGCGGCTGCGAGGGCCTCGGCCGAGCGGTCGAAGCGCAGCATGCCGGCGAATGCCGTGCCGTGGCCCAGCACCGCCGCGCGCGGCACGGCCCCCCGCGCCCGGGCGGCCCGCTCCTCCTCGACGACGACCATGGCGCCGCCCTCGGCGGGCACGAACCCGGCCGCCGCGCGGGTGAACGGCAGGTACGCCCGTTCGGGATCCTGGACGGTGCTGAGCAGGCCGTGGCCGAACTGGCAGGCCATCGAGAAGGGGGACAGCGGCGCCTCGGCGCCGCCCGCCAGCATGGCCGCCGTCCCCCGGGCGATCTCCCGCCCGGCGTAGCCGAGCGCGTCGAGCCCGCCGGCCTCGTCCGTGACCAGCACCCCGCTCGGGCCCTTGAGGCCGTGACGGATGGAGATCTGGCCGGTGCTGGCCGCGTAGAACCAGGCGATCGACTGGTACGGGCCCACGTGCGTGGGCCCCCGGCTCCACAGCCGCTCGATCTCCTTCTGCCCGAACTCCACACCGCCGGCGCAGCTGGCCGTCACCACGCCGAAGGAGTAGGGCGCCAGCTCCGCCGGGGTCAGCCCGGCATCCTTGAGCGCCATGTCCGAGGCGACCAGGGCGAGTTGGGTGAACCGGTCGGTCTGGGCGACCACCGGGCCCTCCAGGTGCTGCAGCGGGTCGAAGTCCGGGATCTCGCCGGCGAGCGAGAGCGGGGTGCCCTCGGCCGGGTAGCGGGTGAGCGGCCCGATGCCCGACAGGCCCTCGCGGGCCGCCTTGCCGACCACGTCGGCGCCGATGCCCGTGGAGGCGAGCGCGCCCATGCCCGTGATCACTGCTCGTCGTGTCGTGCCGGTCATGACGGCTGCAGCGCCTTCCGGTCGAGGACCACGGCGGACTGGAAGCCGCCGAAGCCGCTGCCCACGGACAGCACGGTGTCCAGCTGCCGCGAACGGGCGGTCACCGGGACGTAGTCCAGGTCGCACTCGGGGTCCGGGTGCTCCAGGTTGGCGGTCGGCGGGACCATGCCCTCGTCCATCGCCAGCACACAGGCGGCCAGTTCGATGGCGCCGATGGCGCCCAGGGAGTGGCCGACCATGGACTTGACGGAACTGACCGGTACGCGCCGGGCGTGCGCGCCCAGCGAGCGCTTGAAGGCGGCTGTCTCGTGCCGGTCGTTCTGCTGGGTTCCCGAGCCGTGCGCATTGACGTAGTCGACCTCCTCGGGGCGGCGGCGGGCCTGGGCCAGGGCGTGCTCGATCGCCTCGGCCATCTCCAGGCCCTCCCGGGTGAGCCCGGTCATGTGGTAGGCGTTGCTGCGGGTGGCGAACCCGCCGACCAGGCAGTGCACTTCGGCGCCGCGGCGGCGGGCGTGCTCCAGGTCCTCCAGGACCAGCGCGGCGGCCCCCTCGCCGAGGACGAAGCCGTCGCGCTCGCGGTCGAAGGGCCGCGAGGCGCTCTCCGGCGTGTCGTTGCGGGCGGAGGTGGCCCGGATGGCGTCGAAGCAGGAGACAGTGATCGGGGAGATGGGGGAGTCCGCCGCGCCGGCCACCATCACGTCGGCGCGGCCCTCCCGGATGCACTGGAAGGCGTAGCCGATCGCGTCCAGCCCGGAGGTGCAGCCCGTGGAGACGGTGTGCACCACGCCCCGCGCGCCGAGCAGTTCGGCGATCTCGCCCGCGAGCGGGCCGGGGGAGAAGACGCGGTAGAGGAACGGCGAGACGTAGCGGTGGTCGACCGTCCAGTCCCGGCCGCGGTCGGAGGCGACGACGTAGTCGGCCTCCAGGCGGGTGGTGCCGCCGACGGCGCTGCCCATCGACACCCCCGTGCGCCAGGGGTCCCCGGCGGCGGGGTCGAGCCCGGCGTCCGCCACCGCCTCGCGCACGGCGGCCACGGCGAACTGCGCGTACCGGTCCATGCGCCCGGCCTCGCGCACCGACAGGCCCGCGCCCTGCGGGTCGAAGTCGCACTCGGCAGCGATGCGGGAGCGGAAGCCGGAGGCGTCGAAGAGGGTGATGGCCCGGGTGGCCGTGCGCCCGGCGGCCAGCAGCTCGCGGAAGGCGGCCCGGCCCGTGGCACCGGGGGCGACCACCCCGGTGCCGGTGACCGCGACGGGCCGGGCCGGGGCCGGCATCACCGCTGCTCCCGCTGCTCGGTGTCCACGTGCCCCAGGTCCGGGCGCGGGGCCAGCGGGGAGAGGTGGAAGACGATGCGCAGGTCCTCGCGGCCGGCGTTGCGGACGCGGTGGCGCACGTCGACGGGGATCATCAGGGCCTGGTCCGGGCCGATCAGGTGCGGCACGCCGTCCAGTTCGGCGACGGCCCGGCCGGAGACGACGTAGAGGAACTCCTCGGAGTACGGGTGGTAGTGCTCGGCGATCCAGTCGCCCGGCCGGATCAGGGCCGTCCCCATGAAGCCCGAGGTGGCCGCGACCGTGGAGGGCGCGAGCAGGGTGCGCAGCTCGCCGCCGCGCCGGGTGTTGGGCGTGATGGCCCCCGCGTCCACCACGCGGAACGTCTGTACGGACATGGTGCTCCTTCGCTGCGGCCCGTCAGGGCCGGCCGTGCCCGGCGGGACCGCCCACGGTCCGGCTGCGCACGGCGAACGGCTTGTGGATGCGGCTGCTGGTGGTGGCGACGATGGGGGCCGCGAGATCGTGGTGACCCTCGTGGCGGGCCCAGGCCGTGTAGTGGCCGGCGGTCTCCCACTCGCTGGTGATCAGCCACTCGCGCGGATCCACCGTCGACTGGCAGAGCTGGTCGGCGATATGCCCGTCGGCCGCGGCGACGGCCCACCGGATCTGCTCGTAGGCCTTGCGGAAGTCCTCCTCGCCGCCGTCCTCGACGCGGACGAGGAACAGGATCCGCAGGTGCTCCTCGGCGGCGGCCGGGCTCATGCGCCCTCCTCCCCGGGCTGCGGCACGGCGCCCTCGACCACGTGCAGGCTGGTGCCGGGCACCGGGCGGTAGCCGTCGAAGCGCAGGCCCGCGCGGTCGAACAGGGCGGCGAGGCCGGCCGCGGTGTGCTTCTTGCCGCCCACGTTGAGCAGCAGGAAGAGGTCCATGGCCGTGGTCACCTTGATCTCGGAGCTGTCCTCGACCAGGTTCTGCACGAGGGAGATCCGCGCCCCCGGGCCGCCGTGGGTCACCACGTTGCGCAGGGCGGCCAGCGAGCTCTCGTCGTCCCACTCCAGGACGTTCTTGAAGACGTACAGGTCCAGGCCGTCGGGCAGGGTCTCGCGGCAGTCGCCGCCGGTGATCGTGCAGAGCCCGGCCCGCTCCCGCTCGCGCAGCCCCTCCAGGGCGCCCGGCACCACGGTGGGCAGGTCGAACAGCGTGCCGTGCAGGTCGGGGTGACGCTCCATCAGGGTCTGCAGCAGGTGGCCCTGCCCGCCGCCGATGTCGACGACGCTGGTGACGCCGGTCAGGTCGAGGGCGTCGGCCACCGGGGCCGAGGTGATGCGGCTGGACTGCGTCATGGCGCGGTCGAAGGTCTGCGCGGCCTCGGGGTCGTCCTCGGCGAGGTAGCCGAAGAAGTCCCGCCCGTAGAGCGGCTCGAAGACGTTCTCCCCGGTGCGCACCGCCTCCTCCAGACGGGGCCAGGCCTCCCAGGTCCAGGGAGCCGTGGCCCACAGGACGATGAAGCGCATGCCGCCCGGCTCGTCCTCGCGCAGCAGCCGGGACAGCTCGGTGTGGCCGAAGCGGCGCTCGTCCAGCTCCTCGAGGACGCCGTGCACCGACAGCGCCCGCAGCAGGCGCTCCAGGGTGTCGGCGTGGGCGCCGATGCGGGGCGCCAACTCCTCGGCGGTGCAGGGCTTGTCGCCGATGGCGTCCGGGACGTGCAGCCGGACGGCGGCGCGCAGGGCGCCGGCGAAGCCCAGGCTCATGCCCAGTTCACGCAGGCGGGTGGCGGCCCGGGGATCCGGGCGGCGGGAGTTCACGGTCATCTGTCTGTTCCCCTCGGGCAGTTGCTTTACGGGACCATCCATTGACTTACTCAATGACAGACTCTACATACTGGGGGTGACAGCGCAAGAGGCGCGAACGGAGGGGCGGCGGAAGATGGCCGAGATCTCGACGGAAGCTCAACTCGCCACGTTCATCAATGTGTTCCCGACAAAACCACGTGACCAGCAGCGACTCGTGGACCTCATCGTCAAGGCGCACGAGGAGCTGATCAGGCACCGCCCCGGCTACGTCTCGGGCAACGTCCACCGCAGCACCGACGGCTACCAGGTCGTGGACTACACGCAGTGGGCCCGCCGCGAGGACTTCGAGGCGATGGTCCGCGACCCCGCCGTGGCCCCGCACTTCGCACCCATCGGCGAACTCACCCAGGGCAGGCAGTGCGCGTACGACGTGGTCTACAGCCACGCCACCGAAGCAGGAACGACCCATGGAGGAACGACCCATGAG
The DNA here is from genome assembly GCF_053594995.1 of Streptomyces sp. NPDC002536. Taxonomy (NCBI): domain Bacteria; kingdom Bacillati; phylum Actinomycetota; class Actinomycetes; order Kitasatosporales; family Streptomycetaceae; genus Streptomyces; species Streptomyces sp. NPDC002536. The sequence goes on along the minus strand of NZ_JBSFWU010000104.1, from coordinate 7,541 downwards.
TGACGAACCCGCCACCGTGTACGACGCCATCGTGGTCGGCGGCGGCCCCGCCGGCGCGTCCGCCGCCGGGCTGCTGGCCCAGGAGGGGCGCAGCGTGCTCGTCCTGGAGCGCGAGAAGTTCCCCCGCTACCACATCGGCGAATCCCTCATCCCCGGCGTCTGGCCCACCCTGGACCGGCTCGGCCTGCGCGAGAAGCTCGACGCCATGGGCTTCACCAAGAAGTACGGCGGCAGCCTCGTGTGGGGCAAGGGCCGCCCGTCGTGGAACTTCTCCTTCGAGGACGGCGGCCCGTACCCCTACGCCTACCAGGTGCGCCGCGCCGACTTCGACGCCCTGCTGCTCACCCACGCCCGCACCCTGGGCGCGGACGTCGTCGAGGAGGCGGTCGTCAAGGAGCCGCTCTTCACCGGGGAGCGCCTCGACGGCGTCCGCTACCAGCTCCGCGGCGCCGACCGGACCCTGGAGGCGCGGGCCCGGATCGTCGTCGACGCCTCCGGCCAACACCGCTGGCTGGGCCGCCACTTCGACCTCGTCGAATGGCACGAGGACCTGCGCAACATCGCCGTCTGGGCCTACTACCAGGGCTGCGGGACACTGCCCGGCCGGGAGGCCGGCAACATCCTCATCGAGCACGTCCCCGGCGGCTGGCTGTGGTTCATCCCGCTCAGCGACGGCACCACCAGCATCGGATACGTCACCCGGACCGCGCTGCTCGCCGCCTCCGGCGAGAGCCCCGAACAGCTCTTCACCGACCGCGTCGAGGGCTCGCGCGGGGTCGCCGACCTGATGAAGAGCGCCACCCGGGTCAGCGGCCACCGCACCACCAAGGACTGGTCCTACCACCTGCGGCGGTTCCACGGTCCCGGCTGGATCGCCGTCGGCGACGCCGCGGCCTTCGTCGACCCGCTGCTGTCCACCGGCGTCACCCTGGCCCTGCGCGGCGGCTCGACCGCGGCCACCACCGTCGCGTCCCTGCTGGACGACCCCGCCTCCGCGGACGCCGTGCTGAAGCAGTACGAGCAGGGCTACCGCCGGTTCCTCGACGGCATCCTCGACTTCGTACGCGCCTTCTACGACCAGTCCAAGCACCGCGAGGACTACTACGACGAGGCCCAGCAGATCTTCGACCCCACCGCCGAGATGCCCGCCCACGTCGACTTCGTCACCCTCGTCTCCGGCCTTATCGCCGGCGAGTTCACCGACGACATGTCCGCCGTCACGGACCACCTGGCGAAGCTGCGCGAGCGCGGCGCCACCCCGCCGCCCTTCCCGGGAGCGCCCCGGTGAGCGCGGAAGGCCGGGCGGCCCACGGCCGGGAACGGCAGGCGGCCGCCCAGCTGCTGGGCCGGGTCGTCACCGGCATCTGGACCGCGCACGCCGGCTACGCGGCCGTCAAGCTCCGCGTCGCCGACCGCCTGACCGAACTCCCGCGCCCCGCACAGGAGATCGCCGCCGAGGTCGGCGCCGACCCCGAGGCCCTGGCCCGGCTGCTGCGCACCCTCGCCGCTCTCGGCGTGTTCACCGAGGGCCCCGCCGGGCACTTCGCGCTCAACGACACGGGACGGCAGCTGCGCACGGACTCCGAGAGCCCGCTCGGCCCGTTCCTCGAACTCCACCACGAGATCTTCCGCCCCTGGCACGCCGAGCTGCTGCACACCGTGCGCACCGGGCAGCCGGCCGCGGAGAAGGTCTACGGCATGCCCTTCTTCGCCCACCTGGAACGGGACCCGGCCGCCGGCAAGGTGTTCTACGACGCCCTCGCCCGCAGCCTCCCGCTGCTCGTCCGGGCGGCCCTGGCGGACGGGGTGTTCGACGGCATCGGCTCGCTCGCCGACCTCGGCGGCGGGGACGGCGCCCTGGTGGAGCTCGCCCTGCAGCACGACCCGGCGCTGCGGGCCACCCTGCTGGAACGGCCCGAGGCCCTTGCGGCCGCCCGGGAGCGGCTGGCGGCCGCGGGGGTCGCCGACCGCTGCACCTTCGCCGAGGGCAGCTTCTTCGAGACCGCGCCCGAGGACCACGACGCGTACGTCATCGCCCGCTGCCTGCACAACTGGCCGGACGACCGGGCGGCGCGGATCCTGCGGACGGTACGCGCCGTGATGCGGGACGATGCGCGGTTGCTGCTCTTCGAGCAGGTGGTTTCCGGTGAACCGGGGTTCGACATGGGCAAGTGTGCCGACCTGACGATGATGCTCATCGGCGGGCGCGAGCGCACTCGTGCGGAGCACGAGGATTTGCTGGCCTCGGCGGGGTTGCGGTTGCGCGATGTGCGGACCGTGTCGGTTGCCGGATCCCCCAAGTCCCACCTGCTCGTTGCTGTTCCCGACTGAGTGCGGGTTGTATGTGCTTGCTCGCGCCCACGCGGCGGAGCCGCACAATGTAACTGCCCCGCGCCCCTTTGGGGCGCGGGGAACCTCACGCCTGCGGGATACCCCTGGCGTCCGCCGTCGCCAGTTCCGAGTGCTTGTACGAGTACGTGAAGTAGACCGCCAGGCCGATGACGAACCACACCGCGAACCGCACCCACGTCTCCCACGCCAGGTAGGTGATGAGCCAGATCGACGCGGCCACCCCGATGCCCGGTACCACCGGTACCCACGGGCAGCGGAAGCTGCGCGGGAGTTCGGGCTGCTTGTAGCGCAGCACGATCACCGCGGTGCAGACCACGGCGAAGGCCAGCAGGATGCCGATGTTGGTCAGCTCCGCGGCCTGGCCGATCGGCACGAAGCCCGCGATCAGCGCCGACGCGACACCCACGATCCACGTCACCCGCGTCGGCACGTGCCGCGTCGGGTGCGTCTTGGCGAACCAGCGCGGCAGCAGCCCGTCCCGGCTCATCGCGAACCACACGCGCGTCACGCCGAGCATGAACGTGAACATCACCGTGAGGATGCCGATGATCGCGCCGACCGCGATGACGTCCGCGATCCCGCCCAGGCCCACGGACTTGAACGCCGTGGAGAAGCCGCTCGCCTTGTCGATGTGCCGGTAGTTCTGCATGCCCGTCAGCACCAGGCAGGCCAGTACGTACAGCACCATCGAGATGCCCAGCGAGTACAGGATGGCCCGTGGCATGTGGCGCTGGGCGTCCTTGGACTCCTCGGCCGCCGTCGACATGGCGTCGTAGCCGAACACCGCGAAGAAGACCGTGGCCGCCCCCGTGAACGCACCGCTGAGGCCGAAGGGGAAGAAGGGGCTGTAGTTGGAGGTCTTGATGTGGAAGAAGCCGACGACGATCACCAGCAGCACCACGACGACCTTCAGCCCCACGACGATCGTCTCGAACCGCGCCGCGCTCTTGATCCCCAGCGTGAGCAGATAGGCGATCAGCAGGCACAGCACCGCCGCGAACAGGTCCATCCGGTGCCCGTGCCCCGTCCCCGGGGCCCCGAGCATCCACGTCGGCAGGTGTGCGTGCGTCTCCCCGAGCAGGAAGTTGATGTATCCCGAGATGCCGATCGCCACGACCGCCACGATCGCCGTGTACTCCAGCAGCAGGTCCCAGCCGATGAACCAGCCGCCCAGCTCGCCCAGGACCGCATAGCCGTAGGTGTAGGCGGAGCCCGCCCGCGGGATCAGGCCCGCGAACTCCGCGTAGGAGAAGGCCGCCGCCGCGCTCGCGACGCCGGCGATCAGGAAGGACACCAGCACCGCCGGGCCCGCCACGCCGTTGGCGATGGTGCCCGCGAGGCTGAAGATGCCGGCGCCGATGATGCCGCCGACGCCGATCGCGGTCAGCTGCCACAGACCGAGGGAACGGTTCAGCGCCGGCCCCACCGCCTCGGCCGCCTCGGCTTCCTCGATCGTCTCGATGGGTTTGCGCCGCAGGACGCCTTCGCCCACCCGGAGCCCGGCCATGCGTTGTCCTCTCGTCGACCCTGACGGGGATCGCAGGTCATCATGGCCGAGCGGGGGGCGGCGACGGAAGACGCCGCCCCGCGCCGGCCCGGCGGATCAGCCGATGGCGGGTGCCCCGGCCCGGACGCCCGTACCCCATCCGGACGGATCCGGGCCGACCGTGAAGTCCAGCCGCTCACCGCCCTTGAGGGCCGCCGTCGTCAGGTACGTACGGTCCAGGCCGCGCCCGTCGAGCTGGACGGACCGCACGTACCGGTCCCGGTTCGAGGTGCCGGGAGCGGTCACCGTGAACCGCCCGTGCGGATACCAGGTCCGGTCCAGGCGCAGGTCCACACGGTCGAACACCGGGGTGCTCAGCCCCCACACGTCCGTCCCCGGCTGCACCGGGAACACCCCGATCGACGACAGCACCATCCACGCCGACATCGTGCCCAGGTCGTCGTTGCCGGTCATCCCGGTCGGGGTGTCGGTGAAGAGGGTCAGCGCCGCGTGCACCACGTCCGTCGTCTTCCACGGGCGCCCGGTGGCGAGGTAGGTGTACGGAGCGATCAGGTCGGGCTCGTTCTGCGGGTTGTACTTGTCGGCGTTGTAGTAGTCGTACGGGCCGTTGACCCACACCTCGCGCGCGGTGCGCTCCGGGTCCCGCACCAGCCGGTCGTAGGCGAAGAAGGAGTCCAGCCGCTTGTCCGCGGCGTCCCGGCCGCCGATCAGCTCCATCATGCCCGGCAGGTCCTGCGGCACCAGCCACTGGTACTGCCAGGCCGTGCCCTCGTGGAACCCCGGGCTCTTCGCCGGGTCGGCGGAACCGGTGAACGCGCCCTTGGCGTCGCGGGGGCGGAAGAAGCCGGTGCTGCGGTCGAAGACCTTGCGGTAGTTGCGCGACCGGGCCGCATAGCGGTCCGCGTCCGCGCGGTGCCCCAGCGCCCGGGCCATCCGGGACAGCGCACCGTCCGCCACCGCGTACTCCAGGGTCGCCGAAGCACCCTGCCGGAAGTCCGAGTCGCCGGGCTTCTGTTGCTTCCGGTCGGGCAGGTACGGCACGTAACCGTCCTTGATGTACTGGACGTTGCCCTCGCGCCCCACCGCCGGGGACGACGCCGGGGGCACCCCGTCCGCGTTCTTCTTCAGCGCCCGGTACGCCTCCTCCTCGTGCCCCGTCAGCAGGCCCTGCTCGAAGGCGTTGGTGAGGTACGGCGTCACCGGGTCACCGGTCATGATGTTCGTCTCGACCGTCCCGTAACCCCACTTGGGCAGCCAGCCGCTCTCCGCGTCGATCCGCAGCACCGACAGCGCCATGTCCCGCGCCTCGCGCGGCGCGAGCAGCGACAGCAGCTGCGCCTGCGTGCGATAGGTGTCCCACAGCGACCAGTTCTGGTAGTACGTGAAGTTCTTCGTCTGGTGGACGCGCTGGTCCCAGCCGGTGTAGCGGCCGTCGGTGTCGCTGCCGACGTTGGGGGAGAGGAACGAGCGGTAGAGCGAGGAGTAGAAGGTGCGGCGCAGGGTGCGGCTGCCGCCCTGCACGCCCACATCGGACAGCCGCCGCTCCCACGCGTCGCGTGCCGCCTCCGAGGTGCGGTCGAAACCCGCCTCCTCCGCACGGAGGTTGCGCTCGGCGCCGTTCGCGTCGACGTAGCTGACAGCCGTGGACGCCTCGACCGCACGGTTCCGGGTGGTGTCGAAGCGGACCCAGGCGCCGTTGCGGCCGGAGGAGCTGGAGGCCCGGGTGCCGGTGCTCACCCGGTCGTCCTTCCACGTCCCGTAGGCGGCGAAGGGCCGGTCGAAGCGGGTGAGGGTGTACACGGTGTACGGCTTGGTGTCCTGGCAGAAACCGCGGCCGGTGATGGTGGTGCGCACCGTGCGGTCGTCGACGACCTGCACGGAACTGGAGACCGTCCGGTGCAGCGACTGCCCTGCATCGAAGAGGACGTTGGCCTTGCCGGTGGCGGGGAAGGTGTAGCGCTGCCGCCCGGTGCGGGCGGTCGCCGTGAGCTCGGTGGTGATGCCACTGGTGAGTTTGACCCGGTAGTAGCCCGGTCTTGCGCTCTCGTCGCGGTGGCTGAACCCGGCCGCGTACCGGGCGTTGTCGGTCTCCGTCACGTCGCCCGTGGTGGGCAGCACCGGCAGGTCGCCGCCGAGACGGCAGCCGACGCCGGACAGGTGCACCGTGCTGAAACCGCGGATGTGGCTGTCCTTGTAGTCGTACCCGGTGTCGTGCCCGGTGTCCGGCGAGAACTGCACCATGCCGAACGGCACGGCCGCCCCGGGGAACGTGTTGCCCTCGTTCTCGGTACCGATGAACGGATTCACCAGGTCCGTGAGCCGGCCCTCCGCCCGGGCCTGGAGCGGTACGAGCGCGGTGCCGCCCAGCGCTGCCGCGAGGGCGAGCGCGGCGGCGCCCGCGCGCAGCCGCGTCCTTCCGGTGCATCTCATGGTCCACGCCCCTCAGATGTGCGTCGACGTCGACGTCGGGTTGTCGGGGCAGAGGCTCGCGTGGGCGGTACGGGGTGTCAAGGATGCGTCGGATGGTGGGCGTGGTGGTCCGGTGTCGCTTCCCCGGAAACCGACGTGCCGTCACACTGACGCCATGCCTCCTTCGGTGAACGGCGCCCACACCCTTCTGCAGGCACTCCTCGACAGCGGAGTCGACGTGTGCTTCACCAACCCCGGCACGTCGGAGATGCACACCGTCGCCGCCCTGGACCGGGTGCCCGGCATGCGGCCCGTCCTCTGCCTCTTCGAAGGCGTGGCCACGGGCGCCGCCGACGGCTACGCGCGGATGGCCGGCCGCCCCGCCTGCACGCTCCTGCACCTCGGCCCCGGCCTGGCCAACGGCCTCGCCAACCTCCACAACGCCCGCCGGGCACGCACCCCCGTGGTCAACGTCGTCGGCGACCACGCGCTGCTGCACAAGCCCTACGACAGCCCGCTGGAGTCCGACATCGACGCGCTCGCCGGCAGCGTCTCGGGCTGGGTGCGCCGCACCCGCGACGTGGCCGCCCTGGGCGCCGACGTGGCCGAGGCCGTCGCCCGCGCCGAGGAGGGGCAGGTCGCCACGCTCATCGTGCCCGCCGACGTGACCTGGGAGCACACCCCGCCGCAGGAGGCGGCGGTGGCCGGGCTGGGCACGTTCCCCGACCCCGGCGAGGACCGCATCGCGGCCGTGCTGGCCACCGGCGAGCCGGTGGCCATCCTGCTCGGCGGGGACGCCACCCGCGCACGGGGACTGCTCGCCGCCTCCCGCATCGCCGCGGCCACCGGGGCCCGGCTGCTGTGCGAGACCTTCCCCGCCCGGCTCGAACGGGGCGGCGGGCTGCCCGAGATCGAGCGGCTCGGCTACCTCCCGGAGACGGCCGACGCCCAGCTCGCGGGCATCCGGCACCTGGTGCTCGCGGGCGCCTCCTCGCCCGTCACCTTCTTCGCGTACCCCGGCAGGGCCAGCGACCTCGTGCCGGACGGGTGCGACGTCCACCCGCTGCTGGGCAAGGGCGTGGGCTCGGCGGCCGACGCGCTGGAGTGGCTGGCCGGGCAGCTGGACGGGAACGGGACGGCCGCCGCCGGGGCCCCGCGCCCCGAGCGTCCCGGCCGCCCCACGGGCGCGATCAGCAAGGGCGCCCCCGACATCTTCATGAACATCCTCACCACCCAGGGCCTCGTGGGCCGTTACCTCACCGACCACTTCGGC
>NZ_JBSFWU010000103.1:0-26689 GCF_053594995.1 Streptomyces sp. NPDC002536 | reverse complement strand
CCCTTACGGGGCGCGGGGATTTTTCAATGGGCGCGCATACCGCGCCCCGTAAGGGGCGCGGGGCTGTTACATCATGCGGCTCCGCCGCGTGGGCGCGATCAGCCACAGCCGACCCGCAGCCGACCGACTAGCCCTGCGGCAGGGCCGCAAGCTGCCCGGTGATCCGCTCGATGTCGGCCTCCGCGGCAGCGAGCCGCTGCCGGATCTTCTCCTTCACCGGCTCCGGCGCCTTGGCGACAAACGCCTCGTTCCCCAGCTTGGCGTTCGCCTGCGCAAGCTCCTTCTCGGCAGCCGCCAAATCCTTGGCAAGCCGCTTCCGCTCGGCCTCGAAGTCGATGACACCCGACAGGTCGAGCGCGACCGTGGCCCCGGCCACCGGCAGGGTCGCGGTGGCGTGGAAGCCGTCCCCGGCGGGCTGCAGGCGCAGCAGCTGACGAATGGCACCCTCGTGGGCGGCCAGCGCCGTGCCGGACAGGCCGAGCTGCGCCGGAACCTTCTGACCGGGCTGCAGTCCCTGGTCGGAGCGGAAGCGGCGGACCTCGGTGATGACCCGCTGCAGCTCCTCGATCTCCCGCTCGGCGGCGGCGTCGCGGTAGCCGGAGTCCTTCGGCCACTCGGTGACGACGACCGACTCCTTGCCGGTGAGCGCGGTCCACAGCGTCTCGGTGACGAACGGGACGACCGGGTGCAGCAGGCGCAGCGTGACGTCCAGGACCTCGCCGAGGACGCGCGCCGAGACCTTGGCCGGCTCGCCGCCGCCCATGAAGGTGGTCTTGGACAGCTCGACGTACCAGTCGAAGACCTCGTCCCACGCGAAGTGGAAGAGCGCGTCCGTGAGCTTCGCGAACTGGTAGTCGTCGTAGTACGCGTCGACCTCGGCCACCACGGAGTTGAGCCGCGAGAGGATCCAGCGGTCGGTGGCCGACATCTGCTCGGCGGGCGGGAGTTCACCCTCGACCGTGGCGCCGTTCATCAGCGCGAAGCGCGTGGCGTTCCAGACCTTGTTGGCGAAGTTGCGCGAGCCCTGGACCCAGTCCTCGCCGATCGGCACGTCCACACCGGGGTTGGCACCGCGGGCGAGGGTGAAGCGGACGGCGTCGGAGCCGTACTTGTCCATCCAGTCCAGCGGGTTGACCGCGTTGCCGAAGGACTTCGACATCTTCTTGCCGAACTGGTCGCGGACCATGCCGTGCAGGGCGATGGTGTGGAACGGCGGGGTGCCGTCCATCGCGTAGAGACCGAACATCATCATCCGGACGACCCAGAAGAAGAGGATGTCGTAGCCGGTGACGAGGACGGAGTTCGGGTAGAACTTCTGGACGCTCTCGGTCTGCTCGGGCCAGCCGAGGGTGGAGAACGGCCACAGGCCGGAGGAGAACCAGGTGTCCAGGACGTCGGTCTCCTGGTGCCAGCCCTCGCCCGTCGGCGGCTGCTCGTCCGGGCCGACGCAGACCATCTCGCCGTCCGGGCCGTACCAGACCGGGATGCGGTGGCCCCACCAGAGCTGGCGCGAGATGCACCAGTCGTGCAGGTTGTCGACCCACTCGAAGTAGCGCTTCTCCATCTCCTCCGGGTGGATCTTGACCTTGCCCCCGCGGACGGCGTCGGCGGCGGCCTTGGCCAGCGGAGCGGTCTTGACCCACCACTGCATGGACTGGCGCGGCTCGAGCGTCGTCTTGCAGCGCGAGCAGTGGCCCACGGAGTGGGTGTACGGGCGCTTCTCGGCGACGATCCGGCCCTCGGCGCGCAGGGCGCCGACGATGGCGGAGCGGGCCTCGAAGCGGTCCAGGCCGAGAAAGGGGCCGTGGACGGTGATGACGCCGTGCTCGTCGAGGACGGTCAGCGACGGCAGGGCGTGCCGGCGGCCGATCTCGAAGTCGTTCGGGTCGTGGGCCGGGGTGACCTTGACGGCGCCCGTGCCGAACTCGGGGTCGACGTGCTCGTCGGCGACGACCGGGATGCGGCGGCCGGTCAGCGGCAGCTCGATCTCGGTGCCGATGAGGTGCTGGTAGCGCTCGTCCTCGGGGTGGACGGCGACGGCGGTGTCACCGAGCATCGTCTCGGCGCGGGTCGTGGCGACGACGATCGACGCGTCGCCCTCGCCGTACCGGATCGAGACGAGCTCGCCGTCGTCGTCCTGGTACTCCACCTCGATGTCGGAGATGGCGGTGAGGCAGCGCGGGCACCAGTTGATGATGCGCTCGGCGCGGTAGATCAGCTCGTCGTCGTAGAGCTTCTTGAAGATCGTCTGGACGGCCTTGGAGAGGCCCTCGTCCATGGTGAAGCGCTCGCGCGACCACGCGACGCCGTCACCGAGGCGGCGCATCTGGCCGGAGATCTGCCCGCCGGACTCCGCCTTCCACTGCCAGACGCGCTCGACGAACGCCTCACGGCCGAGGTCGTGCCGGGACTTGCCCTCCTTGGCCAGCTCACGCTCGACCACGTTCTGCGTGGCGATACCGGCGTGGTCCATGCCGGGCTGCCACAGCACCTCGTAGCCCTGCATGCGCTTGCGGCGCGTCAGCGCGTCGATCAGCGTGTGCTCGAACGCGTGGCCGAGGTGGAGGGAACCCGTGACGTTCGGCGGCGGGATGACGATGGTGTACGGCTCTTTGTCGCTCTGCGCGTCGGCCTCGAAGTAGCCCCGCTCTACCCAGCGCTCGTACAGCGGCCCCTCTACTTCGGCCGGCGCGTACTGGGTCGGCAGTTCGGGGACGCTGTGCGGTTGCTGCTGAGTGTTATCGGTCACGGGGGAATTCTACGGGGCGGGGGCCGAGGCTTACGAACCCGTTTACCCCCGGAGGGGGCCCTTGATCACCCATCGGCGAGGATGGCAGATCCTTGACCTGGCCACGTCAGATACGGGTCGGAACCACCGCGAAGGGGACGCAGAGTCACGATGAGCATCAACCAGCCGGGCCCGTACGGCCAGCAGGGCCCCTACGGCCAGCCGCCGCAGCCGCCGCAGGGACCCAACCCGTACACACAGGCACAGGCACCGGCACAGGCGCCGCAGCCGCAGTACGCGCAGGCGCCCATGCCCCCGATGCCGCCTGCCATGCCGCCGTCCATGCCTCCCCAGGGCACGGGGACGAGCAAGGGCAAGGCGATCGGCATCGCCGTCACGGCGGTCGTCCTGGTGGGTGCGATCGCGGGCGGCGGCTGGATGCTCCTCAAGGGCGACGACAAGAAGCAGAAGCCGGCGAAGGCCTCGTCGTCCGACGCCAAGCCGGCCGCTCCCTCTTCCGCCCCTTCGTCCGCTGCACCGGCGGGCAAGCGCTACAAGCTCGTCGCACCGGAGAAGGTGGCGGACTCGTACACCAAGGACCCGTCCGGCGAAAGCGACGGGTTCGACTCCGCTGCCCTGGAAGACCTCAAGACGCTCGGGGTCGTCAACCCGCAGAATGTCAGCGCCAGTTACAAGGCCGGCGACGCGAGCACGCAGAAGGCCGTCAAGTTCACCGGCGCGTTCGGCGACCAGGTGAAGAACCCGGAGGCGGTCGTGGACGGCCTGTTCCGGCAGATGGCCATGTCGGCGGGCAAGGAGAAGGACGGCACCAACACCTCGGTCGAGGGCACCCCGCAGAAGGTGACGCCCGCCGGGCTCGACGACGGCGGCGTGCTCAAGTGCCAGAACATGGTGATGAGCGGCCCGGCCTTCGCCGGCCACACCATCAAGACGCCCATGTGCATCTGGGCCGACCACAGCACGGTCGGCACCGTCATTCACATGGACGCGTCCGCGATACGGACGGGCGTGACCCCGACTGCCGACGAGGCGGGCGCCTTTGCGGAGCAGATCCGTCATGACATGCGGGTGGAAATCCCGAACTGATCCCCCGACTGTTCCAGAACCGTTGCCGCCCCGACGTAAGGCCGGAATAAGCCATCGGGAAGGATGGCTCGGAACTGTCGCGCGAGAGACCTGCGTCGAGTCGAGAGCCGAAGAGGAAACCATGAGCTACAACCAGCCGGGCCCGTACGGCCAGCCCCCGCAGCCGCCCCAGGGACCCAACCCGTACGGCCAGGGCGGCGCCCCCGGCCAGCCCGGCTACGGCTACCCGCAGCAGGCCCCGCCGCCGCAGTCCCCCTACGCCGCCCCGCCGGTCCAGCCCCCGTACGGCGCCCCTCAGCAGCCCCAGCAGGGCGGTTGGGGCCAGCCCCCGCAGCCCCCGCAGCAGGGCGGCTGGGGCCAGCCGGGCATGCCGGGCCCGTACGCCCAGCCCCCGAAGAGCGGCGGCGCGGGCAAGGGCATCGCGATCGCGGTGGGCGCGCTGGTGGTTGTGGGCGCGGTCATCGGCGGCATCGTGTTCTTCTCCGGCGGCAGCAACGGTGGCGGCAAGGTGAAGCCGTACACGATCGTCCTGCCGGACTCGCTGCTGGACGGGCAGTTCACGAAGGCGCCCACGCAGCCCGGCACCCAGACCACCCAGGACCTCTCCAACAACGAGAAGTCCAAGGCCCTCGGCATCAACAACGGCACGGCCGTCTCGGGCGGTTACACCAATACCCAGAAGCAGAGGCTGACGGTGGCCGGGGCCTACGGCGACGTCCCCGACCCGGCGAAGACGGTCGACGCCATGCTCGCCCAGATGGACGAGAACGAGAAGAAGGCCGGCGCCCAGTACCACGCCACCTACGACACGACTTCGCCCGCCACCGAGTACCACCCCGGCGGTTTCGACGGCGCGGTGATGAAGTGCCTGTCCAAGAAGACCACCATCTCCATGGGGACCATCACCAGCAACGCCGAGACCAGCACCTGCATTTGGGCCGACAGCAGCGCCGTCGGCATCGTCCAGCACACGGTGCCGAAGGTCTCCGGAGGCATGGCCGGCGGCATGGGGGCCGGCGACCAGGGCGCCACCGGTGACGTGATGTCCCCCAAGGACCTCTCCGACGCAACGGCCAAGATCCGCACCGCAGTCCGCAAGGACAAGTAACCCCGCACACAGCAATGAGGGGGCGCCCACCGGGCGCCCCCTCATACGTTTCTGCTCAACAAGCGCAAGCGCTACGGCTACGCGCTCTTCTCGTGCCGCTCGTCCTTGCGCACGATGCGCGGCTCCCGCGGCACCAGCGTCGGGTTCACGTTCGAGTGGACGACGTCCTCGGTGATGACGACCCGCGCCACGTCCTTGCGGGACGGGACCTCGTACATCACGGACATCAGGACTTCCTCCATGATGGCCCGCAGACCGCGCGCGCCGGTCCCCCGCAGGATCGCCTGGTCCGCAATCGCTTCGAGTGCCGGGCGGTCGAAGTCCAGCTCGACACCGTCGAGTTCAAACAGTCGCTGGTACTGCTTCACCAGCGCGTTGCGCGGCTCCACCAGAATCTGGAGCAGGGCCTCGCGGTCCAGGTTGTGGACGGAGGTGATGACCGGGAGGCGGCCGATGAACTCGGGGATCATCCCGAACTTCACCAGGTCCTCCGGCATGACCTCCTGGAACTGGTCGCTCGCCTCGATCTCGCGCTTGGAGCGGATCGTTGCGCCGAAGCCGATGCCCTTCGCGCCGGCCCGCGACTCGATGATCTTCTCCAGGCCGGAGAAGGCGCCGCCCACGATGAACAGGACGTTCGTCGTGTCGATCTGGATGAACTCCTGGTGCGGGTGCTTGCGGCCGCCCTGCGGCGGGACGGAGGCCGTCGTGCCTTCCAGGATCTTCAGCAGCGCCTGCTGGACGCCCTCGCCCGACACGTCCCGTGTGATCGACGGATTTTCGCTCTTACGGGCGACCTTGTCGATCTCGTCGATGTAGATGATGCCGGTCTCGGCCTTCTTGACGTCGTAGTCGGCGGCCTGGATCAGCTTCAGGAGGATGTTCTCGACGTCCTCGCCGACGTAGCCGGCCTCCGTCAGGGCCGTGGCGTCGGCGATGGCGAAGGGGACGTTGAGCATGCGGGCCAGCGTCTGCGCGAGCAGCGTCTTGCCGGAGCCCGTGGGGCCGAGCAGCAGGATGTTGGACTTGGCCAGTTCGATGCCGTCGTCGCGGTTGTGGCCGCCGGTCTCGCCGGCCTGGACGCGCTTGTAGTGGTTGTAGACGGCGACGGAAAGAGCCTTCTTGGCGGCTTCCTGGCCGACCACGTAGCCCTCGAGGAACTCGTAGATCTCACGGGGCTTGGGGAGTTCCTCCCAGCGCACCTCGGAGGTCTCCGCGAGCTCTTCCTCGATGATCTCGTTGCAGAGGTCGATGCACTCGTCGCAGATGTAGACACCAGGACCCGCGATGAGCTTCTTCACCTGCTTCTGGCTCTTGCCGCAGAACGAGCACTTGAGCAGATCGCCGCCGTCACCGATGCGTGCCACGAGGTGCTTCCCCTTCGCCTGGGATCCGCCCAGTTCCGCGGACCCGAGTGCTTGCCTATCGACGGTACCTTGCCGGGCCCCCCGTGCGGGCCCCCCTTGGACCTACTCGGCCAAGGGGGGTACCGGCGGCACACTGCCCGGGAGAAGACCCGGGCCGGTCTCTCAGACCGCCACGGACGACTTGCGCGTGGTGACGATCTGGTCGACCAGACCGTACGCCAGCGCGTCCTCGGCGGTGAGGATCTTGTCGCGCTCGATGTCGTCGCGGATCTTCTCGATGGGCTGGGTGGAGTGCTTGGCGAGCATCTCCTCCAGCTGCGTGCGCATCCGCATGATCTCCTTCGCGGCGATCTCCAGGTCGGAGAGCTGCTCGCGGCCCGTCTGGCTGGACGGCTGGTGGATCAGGACGCGCGCGTTCGGCAGCGCCATGCGCTTGCCGGGGGTGCCGGCGGCCAGCAGAATCGCGGCGGCGGAGGCGGCCTGGCCCATGCAGACCGTCTGGATGTCCGGCTTCACGAACTGCATCGTGTCGTAGATGGCCGTGAGGGCCGTGAACGAGCCGCCGGGGCTGTTGATGTAGATCGAGATGTCGCGGTCGGGGTCCATCGACTCCAGGCACAGCAGCTGCGCCATGACGTCGTTGGCCGAGGCGTCGTCGATCTGCACGCCCAGGAAGATCACGCGCTCCTCGAAGAGCTTCGCGTACGGGTCGTACTCGCGGACGCCCTGGGAGGTGCGCTCGACGAAGCGCGGGACGACGTAACGGGACTCGGCCTGCGGGCCCGTGTAGAGGCCGCTGGCAGAGCCCATGGGGGACGAGATGTTCATGCGGGTGTTCACCATCCTGATGGCGGTCGGTGGGCTGGGAGGTGGCTTTCCGGCGGTGTTCCGGGACCGTCAGGCCCCGGTGCCGCCGCCGCCCGGAACGCCGGAGGCGTGCGTGATGATCTCGTCGATGATCCCGTACTCCTTGGCCTCCTCGGCCGTGAACCAGCGGTCGCGGTCACCGTCGCGGATGATCGTCTCCACCGTCTGACCGGTGTGCTCGGCCGTGATCGTGGCCATGCGCGCCTTGGTGCGGAGCAGCTGCTCGGCCTGGATCTTGATGTCCGAGGCGGTGCCGCCGAGGCCCGCGGAGCCCTGGTGCATGAGGATGTCGGTGTTCGGGAGGGCGAAGCGCTTGCCCGCGGTGCCACCGGTCAGCAGGAACTGGCCCATCGAAGCGGCGAGGCCCATGCCGATCGTGACCACGTCGTTCGGGATGTACTGCATGGTGTCGTAGACCGCCATGCCGGCCGTCACCGAGCCGCCGGGGCTGTTGATGTAGAGGTAGATGTCCTTGGTCGGGTCGGCTGCCAGGAGGAGCATCTGCGCGGTGATCTTGTTCGCGATCTCGTCGTCGACCTGCTGGCCGAGGAAGATGATCCGCTCCCCGAGCAGCCGGTTGTAGACCTGGTCGCCGAGGCCACCACCGATGGCGATCTCACCGGCGGCGGAAGGCATCAGATTCGTCACGTATCCACCTGCTCGTCTCTGACGGCAACGGGCCGTCTCCGCGTCTTCTCTGAGGACCGGGACCGGCGCGGCCGGACTGCCTCCGGTGCGCTGCCAGAGTCTCCCCTGCCCTCGTATCTACGGACCCTAACGCGCTGGTCGGCAGGCGCCATCCCGCATCCGTAACTGTTCGCTCTGAGCGCAGGTTCCCCCAGGGCTCCGGGAAGCGCGACGGGCCCGGGCCGCCACCCCTGCGGGGAAGCGGTCCGGGCCCGTACCGAGCCGGGTACGGCGCGAGGATCAGGCCTCGGTGCCCTCGGCCGCGGCCTCGACGACCTCGGCGGCGGACTCGGCGAGCTCGGCAGCCTCTTCGTCGTCCTCCAGGTCGACGACGTTGCCCTCGGTGTCCTTGACCGTGGCGGCCTCGACGACGGTGGCCAGCGCCTTGCCGCGGGCGACCTCACCGACGAGCATCGGCACCTGGCCACCCTCGACGACAGCCTGGGCGAACTGGTCGGGGCTCATGCCGGAGGACTGGGCGCGGCGCATGAGGTGCTCGGTGAGCTCCTCCTGGTCGACGCCGACCTTCTCCTTGTTGACGATCTCGTCGAGGACGAACTGGGTCTTGATGCCCTTCTCGGCCTGCTCCTTGAGCTCGGCGTCGAACTCCTCGGCGGACTTGCCCTGGATCTCCAGGTACTTCTCCAGGTTCAGGCCCATCTGGCCGAGCTGGTGGTGCTCCAGGTTGTGCTTGCGGGTCTGGATCTCGTCCTCGAGAAGCTTCTCGGGCATCGGGACCTCGACCAGCTTCAGGAGCTCCTCGAGCACCTTCTCCTGGGCCTGGGTGGCCTGGTCGAACTTCTTCATGCGGGCGAGGCGCTTGCGGCTGTCGGCCTTGAGCTCGTCCAGCGTGTCGAACTCGCTCGCCAGCTGCGCGAAGTCGTCGTCCAGCGCGGGCAGTTCACGGGACTTCACCGCGGTGACGTCGACCTTGACCTCGGCCTCCTTGCCCTCGGCGGAGCCGCCCTTGAGCTCGGAGGTGAAGGTGGCGGTGCCGCCGGCCTCGAGACCGGTGACGGCCTCGTCGATGCCGTCCAGCAGCTGGCCGGAGCCGATGGTGTAGTCGATGCCCTCGGCGACGCCGTCCTCCAGGACCTCGCCGTCGACCTTGGCCTCGAGGTTCACGGTGACGATGTCGCCCTCGGCGGCGGCGCGCTCGACGGGGGCGGTGGTGGCGAAGCGCTCACGCAGCTGCTCGACGGACTTCTCGACGTCCTCGTCCGTCACCTCGGCGACGTCGACGGTGACCTCGATGCCGGAGTAGTCCGGGATCTCCAGCGCGGGGCGGATGTCCACCTCGGCGGTGAAGGCCAGCAGCTCGTTGTCCTTGAGCTCGGTGATGTCGACCTCGGGCTGACCCAGCGGGTTCAGCTCGGCCTCGTTGACCGCCTCGGTGTAGAACTTCGGGAGCGCGTCGTTGACGGCCTCCTCCAGCACCGCGCCACGGCCGAAGCGCTGGTCGATCACGCGGGCCGGGATCTTGCCCTTGCGGAAGCCCTTCACCGTGACCTGCTGGTTGATCTTCTTGTACGCCGCGTCGAGGCTGGCCTTGAGCTCCTCGAAGGGCACCTCGACAGTGAGCCGAACCCGGGTCGGGTTCAGGGTCTCCACGGCGCTCTTCACGGTTCGGTCTCCTTGGGGCTGACTGCTTGGGTTTCTGCTGATGATGTTCAGCGGATCGCGCGCGGTAGAGAAGACACACAGACGCGCAGCTTGCATAGTAACCGCAAGCAGGATGAGGCCCACAATGTGATCTTGCTGGTCGGGGTGGCCGGATTCGAACCGACGACCTTCCGCTCCCAAAGCGGACGCGCTACCAAGCTGCGCCACACCCCGTAAGTGCGAGACGTAGGGTACATGGCCGCGGGGGTGCGGGGGCGCGGAAATCCGGGGGCGCGGAGGGTGAGGAGGGGTGGCGTGCGGCGCACCGCCTCGACCCGCTACGATGCACACCGTGCCGCGCGGTCCTACACGGGTCTTTGCGGCGCACGCGGGCGTAGCTCAATGGTAGAGCCCCAGTCTTCCAAACTGGCTACGCGGGTTCGATTCCCGTCGCCCGCTCCAACGACGCCTCCGGCTCCGGCCGGGGGCGTTCTGCATGTGCGCCCGGGAACAGGTACGCCTCAGAAGCGGATGTTGTTTATCGTCTGCGCGATCGAGTCCAGGAACCGGTGGATCGACGGGGCCATGCCGGTGGAGGCGAGGAAGAAGCCGAAGAGGATCGCGACGATCGCGGGCCCTGCCTTGATGTTGTTGGCGCGGATCATCACCACCAGGATGATCGCAAGGAGCAGCACCACGGACAGTGAAATCGCCACAGTGGATCACACCTTCGGTCGGAGACTGACCACCATCGTGCCACCAACTCGCCCACGGAACAGGTGGCGTGACGATTCATCGGGGTACAACCAGGGGCTTCTCAGGGAACTCCCAGGTCCGAATCGCCTGGTACGGACCTGATCCGCCGCCTACGTCCCGGCGGTTTACCGGCTTCGGCCCGCGCGACTAGGGTTCCTCGAATGTCCCCCACCGCCACCTCGCCCTCGGTGGCCACCGCACCTCCGCTCCCCTCCTCTGCGGGCCCGGCACGCGATCCCTTCTTCGACAACGCGAAGTACCTGGCCATCGTGCTGGTCGCCGTCGGGCACGCCTGGGAGCCGCTCACCCACACCAGCCGTGCGGCGCTGGCGCTCTACCTCACGGTGTTCACGTTCCACATGCCGGCCTTCATCCTCATGTCCGGCTATTTCTCCCGGGGGTTCGACTTCACTCCCGCGAAGATCAAGCGGCTGGTCACCGGGGTCGCCGTGCCGTATCTGATCTTCCAGACCGGCTACATCCTCTTCCAGCACTGGGCGGAGGACGACGCTCCGCCGGACCCGTTCACCCTGACGAACCCCTGGTACCTGAACTGGTTCCTGGCCGCACTGTTCGTGTGGCGGCTGACGACACCGGTGTGGCAGGTGCTGCGGTGGCCGGTGCCGATTGCACTCGCCATCTCGATCGGGGCGATGGTCGCGCCGCACACCGGGCCGGACTTCGACCTGATGCGGGTGCTGCAGTTCCTGCCCTTCTTCGTGATCGGGCTGCGGATGAAGCCGGAGCACTTCGCCCTGGTGCAGAAGCGGTGGGTGCGGATCGCCGCGGTACCGGTGTTCGCGTGTGCGATCGCGGTGGCGTGGCTCCTCGCGCCGCGGATCGACTCGGGGTGGTTCTACCGGAACGACGCCGTCCAGGACCTGCACCAGCCGCTGTGGACGGCCCCGGTGATGGGCCTGGCGCTGTTCGGCTGCGCCGCGGTGCTGACGGCGGGCTTCTTCGCGTGGGTGCCGCGGAGGAGGACGTGGTTCACGGCGCTGGGGGCCGGGACGATCTCCGGGTTCCTGCTGCACGGGTTCGTGATCAAGATGTCGCGGTGGTGGGGGTGGTACGACCTCGCCGGGTGGATCCGGCAACCCGTCGGCATGGTCGTGGTGACCGCGCTGGCCGTGATCATGATCACGGTGCTGTGTACGGCGCCGGTGCGGCGTGCGCTGCGCTTTGCTCTGGAGCCGCGGATGGCGTGGGCGTTCAGAAGGTAGGGGCCCCGGTCCCGCCCTTTCACCGTTTCTCGGGGGCAAGCCCCCAAACCCCGTCAGGGACGTGGGGAACTGCGGGCCGTCGGTGGCTGGTCGCGCAGTTCCCCGCGCCCCTTACGGGGCGCTGGAATCGACCCCCTTCAGGTGCCGCATCAGCGCCTCCAACGCCACCCATCCCTCCACCGTCTCCCCGTCCCCCAGCGGGTAGTAGAAGCCCGGGCGCGCCTCCGCGCCCAGCCGTACCGGTGCCTCGGCCAGCGGCGTGCGCCCGGCCCGGGCGCGGCCGAGCTCGCGGACCTCGCCCGCGCCCAGTGCGAACGCAAACGGCACCGGCGGCCGTTCGAAGCACGGCGGCACCGCGAGGTCGCGCCGGGCCTCCCGCAGGTGGCACAGCATCGAGCGCAGCCCGTACCGGGTCGCCAGCTCCTCCGCGAGCTGCGGCACCGCGTCCAGCGGCGGCTTCTCGCCGGCCCCGTAGCCGACCGTCAGCGTGATGTCCTCCTCCACGCCGTCCGGCGTGCGCACGACCCGCAGCGTCGCGACGGCGGGCCGCTCCGGGCTGCCCACGACCACGGTCCACGTCGGCTGCGGCGCCCGCTCGTAGGCGAGGTCCGTCAACTGGCGCCGCGACCACGGCAGGTTGGCCGGCTCGGCCGTGCCCCAGCCCGACGGGAGTTCGCCGGTCAGCGCCTGCCAGGCGGCCTCCAGCGCGCCGCCGAGCACGAGGTGGGCCTCGGGCTGGTGCAGGGTCCGGAAGGACACCGACACCTGCCGCTCGTCCGTGCGCTGCACGTCGGTGAAGGCCGGGGCCACCGCGGTCTCGCCGTTCTCGTCCGTCGCCGCGAGGAACATGCCGTCCTGCCAGCGGAGCACGGCCCCGGACAGGCCGTCGTAGTAGCCGACCTTCTCGTCCTGGACGACCCAGCGCGAGGGCGTGGCCGTCGTCATCAACGACCGTGTCGGCAGCGACAGTCGGCAGTGGCCCGGCGTGACGATCTGCAGACCGCGGTCGCTCTCCAGCGTGCCCCGCATGGCCTCGGACAGCCAGCTCGTCATGGCGACGACCGGCCGGTCCTGGAGGATCACGGCGACGTGCTCCGTCAGCACGTCGACGGCCGGCTGCGCGGCCGCCTGCGCGGGCACGGCGGTGATGCCGGAGGTGTCGACGGGCCTGGACGGGTCGGCCGTGCCCGGCGCGTTCTGCGGCCACACGCTGCCGCCCAGCAGCATCTGCAGCCGGGCCGCGAAGGTGCCCGCCAGTTCCGCCGCCTGCGGCACGGCGGTCGATGCACGCGCCTCGGTCCACCACACGGGACCGTCGCCCGGAACCTCCTGGCCCAGCAGCCGGACGGCCTCGCCCGGCACCTGGAGCAGCAGCGGGGCCTCGATCGAGACCAGCGGCCGCCCCTCCGCGTCGCAGAGCTGGACCACGGCACCGTCACCGGCCGCCTGCACCCGCAGATCGGGGCCGCCGGAGAGCAGGCCGGCCAGGACGCTCCACGCGTCCGGCATCCGTTCGGTGAGTGCGATCACATCTTTGGTCATCAGCCGATTCCCCCGTTGTCCCCGTTGTCTTCGGCGGCGAGCGCCGTCTGGATCAGCCGCGTGGCCTCGCCGCGCCGGACGAGGGTGCCCCTGCCGGGCGGCTGTGCGCTGGCGTACACACCGGGGAAGAGCTGGCCCTCCTGCCGGTCGCCGGTCATCACGACGGCCGCCGTTCCGCTCTCCCGGAGCGTCATCAGGAACGGCTCGTACAGCGCCCGCGACGCACCGGCCACGCGCCGCGTGACCACGAAGTGCAGGCCGATGTCCTGGGCGGAGGGGATGAACGGCAGGAAGGGCGCCAGCGGTTGCTGTCCCGCGGTGGTGAGGATGTCGTAGTCGTCGATGAGGATGACGATGCGCGGGCCGGAGTACCAGGTGCCGGACGCGAGGGCGTCCTGGGCGGCCAGGTCGTCCGGCATGCGCTTCTCCAGCTCGGTGGCGATGCCGGTGGCGAGGGCGCCGCAGAGCTTGGAGTTGTGCGCGTAGCCGCCGCGGTACTCCTCGGGCACCAGCTTGCGCAGGCCGCGCCGCGGGTCCATGACGGCGAAGACGATCTCCTCGTCGGAGTAGCGCTCCATGAGCCCCTGAGTGATCAGGCGCAGCAGGTTCGTCTTGCCGCACTCGCTGTCGCCGAAGATCATCAGGTGCTGGTCGCGCTTGAACAGGTCGAGCAGGACGGGCGCGAGGGCGGTCTGGTCGAGGCCGATGGGCACCCGGTTGGGCTCGGCCGTCACCTGCGGCAGCGAGGCCGCCGGGATCCGGGCGGGCAGCACGCGGACGCGCTGGGCGCCGTCGCCGGACCAGGACGAGCGGACGACCATGGCGGCCTGCTCGACGGCCGGGCCGATCTCGGAGGTCGAGGCGAGGCCGTCGATGCGCGGCAGCGCGGTCTGGGCGAACAGCTTGCCGTCGGTCAGGACGCGACCGGGCTCGTCGGCGGCGATGGTCTCCGCGAGCTTGCGGTCGATGCTGGAGTCGCCCGGGTCGTTGAGCCGCAGCTCCATGCGCGTGCCGAACATCGCCTGGGTGGCGATGCGTACGTCGTTCCAGCGCAGCATGCCGGCGACGATGTGGATGCCGTAGCCGCCGCCACGCTTGAGCAGGTCGGTGACGGCGTCCTCGATCATCTCGAAGTCGTCGCGCAGGGCGCCGAATCCGTCGATGACGAGCACGATCTCGGTGGAGGACAGCTCGGGCAGGCGGCCCTCGGCGCGCATCTCGCGCAGCCGCTCGACGGAGTCGATGCCGTGTTCGCGGAAGAGCTCCTCGCGGGCGGCGAGCATGCCGCGCACCTCTTCGACGGTGCGGGCGGCGCGTTCGCGGTCGGCGCGTCCGGCGATGCCGCCGACGTGCGGCAGCCCGGCGAGGGCGGCGAGGCCGCCGCCGACCAGGTCGAGCCCGTAGATGCCGACCTCGCGCGGCGTGTGCGTCATGGCCAGCGACAGCGCAAGGGTGCGCAGCAGCGTCGTCTTGCCGGACTGCGGGCCGCCGATGACGGCGGCGTGGCCGCCCGCGACGGTGAGGTCGAGGATCCACTGGCCCTGCCACTGCCGGGCGGGGTCGTCGAGCAGGCCGATCGGCACCTTCATCGCGCCCGGCCGGACGGCCAGTTGCATGCCGCGAGTGCCCGCCTGGACGGGTCCGGCGGAGGCGTCGAGCGCGATGGCGGAGGGCAGCGGCGGCAGCCAGATGGAGCGCGTGGGCGCGGCGGCGTCGCGCAGCTGGTCGACCATGACGGACATGACGCTGGGGCCGGGGTTGCGCGTACGCATGGCGGGCCCTTCGTCGCCCGAGCCGTCCTCGGGGCCTTCGAGCGTGTTGAAGGCCGGGTACGGCAGGGCCAGCGGCGCGGCATCCTCGACGTCGCGCAGAGCAGGACCCTTGTAGGGCCCTGACACGAAGCCCGCCTTGAAGCGTTCGTAGGCGCTGGTGTCGACCTTCAGGTAGCCGAAGCCCGGGATGGGCGGCAGGTGGAAGGCGTCCGTGGTGTCCAGGACGGTGCGCGACTCGTCGGCCGAGAACGTGCGCAGGCCGAGCCGGTACGACAGGTAGGTGTCCAGGCCCTTGAGCTTGCCGCCCTCGATGCGCTGGCTGGAGAGCAGCAGGTGCACGCCGATGGAGCGGCCGATGCGGCCGATGGACAGGAAGAGGTCGATGAAGTCCGGCTTGGCGGTGAGGAGTTCGCCGAACTCGTCGATGACGACGAACAGGTGCGGCAGCGGCTCCAGGTCGGGCCGGGTCTCGCGCAGCGCCGCGTAGTGGCCGATGTCGGCGACGTTCCCGGCGTCCTTGAGCACCTGCTGGCGGCGCTGCACCTCGCCCGCGAGCGAGGAGTGGACGCGCTCGACGAGGCCGGCCTGGTTCTCCAGGTTGGTGATGACACCGGCGACGTGCGGCAGTCCGGCGAACGGCGCGAAGGTGGCACCGCCCTTGTAGTCGACGAGGACCATCGCGAGGTCCTCCGGCGGGTGGCTCGCCACCAGTGCGAGGACGAGCGTGCGCAGCAGTTCGCTCTTGCCGGAGCCGGTGGCGCCGACGCACAGGCCGTGCGGGCCCATGCCGAGTTCGGAGGACTCCTTGAGGTCGAGCAGCACCGGCTGGTGGCCGTCCCCTATGCCGATCGGCACGCGCAGGAAGGCGCGTTCGCCGCGCGGCTGCCACAGGGCGGCCACGTCGAGCTGCGCCGGGTCGTCGATGCCGAGCATCTCGGTGAAGCCGACGGGGCCCGACAGGGGTGCGTCGACGAGCGATTCGGCGGACAGCCGCAGCGGGGCGATCAGCCGGGCGAGGCCCTCGGCCCCGGCCGCGCCGGCCGGGTCGGCGGTGCCCTCGACGACGGCGGGCTCGGGGGCGCGCAGATCCTCGACGTGCAGCTGGTCGCCGTCGACGGTGATGCGCAGGGAGACGTGGCCGGGCTCCTGGACGCGCTCGGCGACCAGGTGCAGCACGGTGACGCCCATCTCCGGCAGACCCACGGCCTCGTCGGGGAGCGGCAGTTCGCGGGCGTCCTCCCCGTACTCGTCGCTGACGACGAGCAGACGGCTCTGCATCTGCAGGGCGTCCTTGCCAGCCAGGCCGCGGCGCACCTCGGCCGCGTAGGAGGCGCGCTCGCGCAGGTCGCGGTTGATCAGCCGGGCGAGCCGGCCGAGTTCGGGGGCGATGCGGCGGGCGGCGACGGGCCCGTCGTGCTCCTCGGGGTCGAGGGTGTGGGGCAGCCACTTCACCCACTCCCAGTCGTCCGCCATCCGGTCGCCGGGGGCGGCGAGGGCGAGGGCGACGTCGTCGGGCGCGTGGGCGACGGCGGTCTGGGACAGGAGGGCGCGCACGACGCGCAGCACGCCCTCGCGGTCACTGCCGACGATGCTGACGTTGCCCGCGCGGTCCAGCGGGACGGTCAGCGGCAGGTCGGCGGCCGTGCTGAAGCGGGCCTTGAGCGCACCGGCCTCGTTGAGCATGAACCGGTCCGGCGGGGTGAGCACGCTGCTGCCCTGCTGTCCCACGGTCAGCGGGCGGGCGGGCATACGGCCGGTGCCGATGCGGACGCGCAGGAAGTCGTCGTCCGTGCGCCGCCGTTCCCACAGCCGGGCCGGATCGCGCACGACGTCGTAGAGCGCCTCCGGCGCCGGGTCGAGCACGCGGGCCGCCTCGCGGCGCTCGCGCTCCTCGGCGCCCAGCTCCTCGCGGAGCTCCTCCAGGTACTCCAGATAGCGCTCGCGCTGCGCGCGCCGGGTGCGCTGCGCCTTGCCGCGCTGCGACAGCAGCATGCCGACCGAGCCGATGACGGTGACGACCAGCACGATGGCGCCGAGCCCGGCGAACTGGCTGTTGCGCACGACCGTCATCATCACGACGGAACTCATCACGCCCGCGATGGGCATGAGGGTGTGCAGGGCGCCGCCGGTCTTGCCCTCGGGCAGGTTGGGCGGCGGCTCGATGGTGCGCGCGTCCGGGATGACCAGGGGGCGCGTGGTGCGGGCGGGGCGGTGGACTATGCGCGTGGTCATCGGGTGCTTCGCCTGCTCATGGCTCGGGAGAGGACGTCGGCGGCGAGTTCGGTGGCGGCCTCGCGGGTTGCCTGGCCCAGCAGTTCGGTGCGGATGGGGCCGCCTGCGGCGAGGTGCCGGTCGTACGGGAGCATCAGCACCTTGACGCCGTCCAGTTGGAGGTGGCCGCTCGCCGCAGCCACGTCGAGCGTCATGTGCGGGGAGGACGCGGCGAGGACCACGACGGTCTTCGCCATCAGCTGCGGGCGCCCGAGGGACGCCATCCACTCCAGCACCGCACGGGTGCTGGTGACGCCCTCGGCGGTGGCGGGGGTGACGAGCACCCGCGCCTGCCCGGCGACCAGGGCGGTACGGGCCAGCTCGCTGGGCAGCGTCTCGGAGTCGACGACGGTGATGCCGAAGTAGCGGCGCAGCGCGACCATGACGGAGCGGTACTCGTCCAGCTCCAGCCGGCTGCCCACCCGGCCCTGGCTGCCGGGCAGCAGCCAGCCGCCGCGCTCGGGCAGTTGGACCAGGTAACCGACGACGTCCGTCAGCTGCATCGAGGGCTCGATGATGCGGGCGAGGTCCGCGGTCGTCCAGCGCACCTTGGTCGCGCCGAGGCGCGCGGGCAGCGTGCCGAGCGCGGCGTCGGCCTCCAGCATCAGGACGGGGTCCTGCCGGTAGTGCGCGTAGGTGCGCCCGAGCAGCGCGGTGACGGTGGTCTTGCCGGCGCCGCCGCGGATGCTGGTGACGACGATCTGCCGCCCGGTGGTCAGCGGCTGCTGCAGCGCCTGCGCGACGCGGGTCGCCTCCTCGACCTCGCGGGTCGCCGAGGACCCGACGAGGCGGCGCAGGGAACGGCTGGTGCGCTTGGCGGCCGAATCCCCGCTGAACGGCTTGCCCTTGACGAGCTCCTCGGGGAGCTCGATCTCGGTGGTGACGGGGGTGGGCAGGGGCTGCCGGGGGGCGGGCCGGTAGGCGGCGGGGGCGGGTTCCGGGTCCGGAACGGCGTCGGCGGGTTCCGCGGGTTCAGCAGTTTCCGCCTGCTCGGATTCCTGCTCGGATTCCTGCTTGGCGGCCAACTCGTCGAGCTCTCCGGTCAGATTGCGCAGGTTGCGCAGCAGATCACCCTGCCAGTCGCTCTGGCCTTGCTGGTCCTGGGACATGCGGCTGGCTCTCCTAGAACTGGTGCAGCAGGCGTACGTACACGCCGAACACCCCGACCGCGAGCGGGAACAGGGCGATCACGCCGAAGGTCTCGACGAGGTCGACGGCGCGGCGCAGCCGGACGCGTACGTGCTCGGGCGGCTGGACGGCGAGGACGCCGAGCGGTACGACCGCGGCGAGCGCGAGCACGGCGAGCGGGCCGTAGGGGGTGGCCGTGCCGGTGCCGTGGGTGTGGCCGCCGTGGTCGATCCAGAGGACGGCGAGCCGGACGAGCAGCACCAGGGCCGCCGCCATGAGCGCCACGACCTCGGCCACCAGCGGGAAGGCCCGGGAGCGGGAGAGCAGCACGACGGCGAGCACGGCGGTGAGGCCGACGGTCCAGGGCGAGGGGTCGCCGACGGCGAGGATGCCGCCCGCGGTGGCGGACGCGGCGACGACGATCGTGGCGAGGACGAGTCCACGGTGCGTCGCGGCGAGGGCGGTCTCGACCTCGTGGCGGCTGACGGAGGCGCCGCCGGAGCGGCGGTCGTCGAGCCCGGTGAGCCCGGCGGCCATCAGCGCGAGGCGGGGCAGCAGGCCGAGGACGACGACGGAGACGACGGCGAGGACCGAGCCGACGCGGGCGGCGTCGCTCTGGAAGGCGGCAACCGCCTCCCACACGGCGGCCGTTGCGACGACGGCGGCGGCGCCGACGAGGCCGCCGCGGCCGAGCGGCGAGAACAGCCCGAGCAGCGCGAGGGTGACGGCGAGCGCGGCCGCGGTCGCGGCGAGGCGCGCGGGCCCGTTCCAGGCGTGCGCGTCGGCGGCGGTCCAGGCGGCGAGCACGCCGAGGGTGCCGCCGGCGAGCATCAGGATGGTGCCGAGGTCTCGTCGCCCGGCCTTGCCGACGACGGCGCCGACGACGGCTGTGAGCGCGGCGACCCCCGCGATGCCTGCGGGCACGGCGGCGGACCCGATGCTGGTGCGGGTGAGCACGCCGGCGACGAGGGCGAGGAGGACGGTGGCGGCACCGGCGGTCCACTGCCGGGCCTCGGGACGCCAGCGCCAGGCGCGTACGTCCAGATCCTCGGCGAGTTCGTCGGTGACGTCGTGCACGACGGGCGCGGAGGGCGCGTCATGGGACCGGACGAGCCGGAGGATCGCACCGTCCGGCACACCGGCCTCGGCGAGGCTGCCGTCCTGGGGCAGGACGGCCCCGTCGGCGGTCACCAGGTGCCGGGCTGCGGGCCGTTCGGCGACCCGGTCGTCGAGCAGCCGCAGGACGTCCGGGAGAAGCCTCCCGATGGGCTCGTCCGCGGGCAAAACAAGATCCACCCGGCGTCGTTCGCCGACGAGAGTGATCCTGCTCAATTCCGTACGCTGTTTTGCCCCCACGTTCACGCGGCAGAACCTATCACTGGGCCGACTCCGTCACTTTGTGCGCTTTGTGCGTTGCTTTGGGGGCAGGGGCGGATGAGGACTCGGACGTGGGCGTAGGCGCAGGCGTCACAGGCGCATACCGCTGCTGTTGCTGCTTCTGCTGCTCTTTCTGCTTGGCGAGAGTGTGCTGAATGAACGACCACCCGACGCATCCGGCGCACAGCACCGCAGCGATGGCAATTCCGGCAAATACCTTGCCGAGCTTCTCGTCCGCCGAGCGGCGGGCCCGCTGGGCCCCGTAAAGCAGCGCGTCCCGCATACGGCGCCGCCGCACGGACACCGACTCCAGCAGCTGACTGTCGTAATCCTTCGCCATCATTCCCCGTCTTGCCCGATTCACCCGGGCTTGCCGCGCTTGTTTCGCGATCCGGCAGACCACCCCCACGGTGGCAGCCCGGTCCGGCTCGGAACCGGCGCCGGGAGTTTGTTCAGCTTAGCCCGTGGGTGCGACAGGGCGTTGAGGCGAGGTGCCTCAGGGAATATCTGTTACGCACGCATTACTTGATCACGAACCGCCGGCGCGGCGGGCTTTCACGGTGCCAAAGGAGGGACTTGAGCAGCCCGCGCCTCGTTGTGGATGGCCAGGCACTCGTCCATCGCCGCCCGCCAGGCGGGGTCGCCCCCGTCGAGGGTGTTCGCGGCGTTGAGCGCAGCGTGGTACCGGGCGGCCACCGCCGGACGGCGCTCGATCTCGATCTCCGTGGCCCACTTGGTGAGGAAGACACGGATGGGATGGAACGAGGCGTGCCGCGTGGCGAGGGTGAACGCCTGGTCCCGGTCGGCCTGGTACTCGGGCAGCCGCGACGGATCGAGCCGCGCGAGGGCGGTGCGGAGCGCGGGGAAGGTCGCGGCGGGCCGCGGGATGAGGTCTCCCGGCTCGTCGGCGTGCGGGGCACTCATGCAGCGGCAGCCTCCTCCTGCATCTCGTG
This sequence comes from Streptomyces sp. NPDC002536, assembly GCF_053594995.1. Taxonomy (NCBI): domain Bacteria; kingdom Bacillati; phylum Actinomycetota; class Actinomycetes; order Kitasatosporales; family Streptomycetaceae; genus Streptomyces; species Streptomyces sp. NPDC002536. The sequence goes on along the minus strand of NZ_JBSFWU010000103.1, from coordinate 6,201 downwards.
TTGCGTGTGCGTCAGCCCGCAAGGGTACGGAGTTCTGCCGGGGATTACGGGACGATCGATGGCCAAGGATTCTGCCGGCGCACATCTTCAATCCTCCCCTGTGGGACTGAAGATGTGTGCCGGCAGAAGACCCGGCCGAGCGCGCCCTACAGCTTCGGCTCCCACGGAACCACCGTGAAGTCGCCGCTCTCCACCTTCTCGAACGGCGCGGAGCTCACGCACTTGGGCAGGTCGTTCGTGTCGCGCGGGCTGCCCGTGGACGCCCAGCTGTAGCCGAGGCGGTCGCCGTGTCTGCCTCTGTCGTCGACGGTGAAGCCGACCCGCTTGCCCACGGCGCCGTCCAGGTCGGACTTGGTGATGACGCCGGTGGCCACGGCCACCTTGCCGCCCGTGACCAGACAGTCGATCCGGCCCTCGGCCGAGGCGCCCTTGCCGTGCAGGTAGTGGCTGAAGCGGAAGGTGCCGTGGGCCTTGTCCGGAGCCATCTGGTCCTTGGCGTCCAGGTGCGCGTCGAAGGTGAAGTGGATGTCGTCCCCGGCGGATCGGTACAGCTTGCCGGTGCCGGTGAGCGAGGCGGCTTCCCGCTGCGGCCGGTTGTGCCGGCCGGCCGCGTTGTCGGAAGCGGCTGCCGTGCCGGCGGCGGCCGTGGCGATGAGGAGTGCGGCGCCGAGGGCGGCCACCCGGGTGCGGTTGCGGGGCAGGGTGAAGCGGGTCATGGAAGGTCCTTACGGTCGACGGTCGACGGTGAGTCCGGCGTTTCCGGCCGGGCTCCACACTCCCGCTCGGCGCACCCCCGGCACATCGCGCCGGAGATCGATCACCACTCAGCCGCGCGGCGGGCCGCCCATGAGACCTCGGGAGGATCCGTCATTTGCGTGCCCGCACTCCGTTATGGCTGAGGAGTCTCTTGTCCCGTGCCGGACAGCTCAGTTGGATCGAGCGCGCAAACGAAACACGAGCACCATCAGCACCAGGAGCATCAGGTGAACCCCAAATCCCCCCAGACCGGCCCGGTGTGTTCCTACACGGAGTGGGACCCCCTGGAGGAGGTGATCGTCGGCATCGTCGACGGCGCCGGCTTCCCCACCTGGCACATGGCGCTCCCGCCCGTGCTCCCCGCCGACCAGCACGCGACCTTCCGCAGCCAGGCCGGCCGGCCCTTCCCACCGGAGCAGGTGGCTGCGGCGCAGCGGGAGTTGGAGGAGTTCGTCCACATCCTGCAGAGCGAGGGCGTCAAGGTCCGCCGCCCCGAGCCGATCCCCCAGCACACGCCCTACAGCACGCTCGACTGGACGAGCACCGGCATGTACGCGGCCATGCCCCGCGATGCGCTGCTCGTGGTGGGCGACACCATCATCGAATGCCCCATGGCCTGGCGGTCCCGCTACTACGAGACCCTCGCCTACCGCCCCCTGCTCAAGGAGTACTTCCGGGGCGGCGCCCGGTGGAGCTCGGCCCCCAAGCCGGAGCTCACGGACGAGCAGTTCGACCAGGACTGGACCGACCCGGGCGAGGACGGCCCGCAGCGACTGGTCGTCACCGAATTCGAGCCGACCTTCGACGCCGCCGACTTCACCCGCTGCGGCCGCGACATCATCGCGCAGAAGAGCCACGTCACCAACGACTTCGGCATCGAATGGCTGCGCCGCCACCTCGGCGACGAGTACCGCATCCACGTCTTCGAGTTCAACGACCCGCACCCGATGCACATCGACGCCACCCTCGTCCCGATGGCGCCGGGCAAACTGCTCGTCCACCCCGAGCGGGTGACCGAGGTACCCGAGCTCTTCAAGGGCTGGGACGTGATGGCCGCCCCGGCCCCCGTCATCCCCGACTCGCACCCGCTCTACATGACCAGCAAGTGGATCAACATGAACATCCTGATGCTCGACGAGCAGCGGGTGATCGTGGAGCGGCAGGACGAGCCGATGATCGAGGCGATGAAGAAGTTCGGCTTCACGCCCATCCCCTGCAACTTCCGCAACTTCAACACGTTCGGTGGTTCGTTCCACTGCGCCACGCTCGACGTGCGGCGGCGCGGAACGCTGGAGTCGTACTTCTGACGGGCGCGGGCATCGACCGCCCCGGGGGGCCGCTTCACCTGGACGTCACCGCAGCCGGACCCGCGCGGTGAGCGGTATCGCCCCGATCGCCCCGATCGCCCCGATCGCGGCGCTCGTGTCGAGGGGACGGTATCCACGCCCGTCGGACACCTCGTACTCCCACTCCAACGACCGAGCGATCACGCCGGTGATGGGGTGGTCGCGGTAGTACCGAACCCAGTCCGGCCAGAGCCAGGTGCGGTTCTCGCCGGCCAGGGCGGCGAGCCGGAGTCGCTCGGCGGTCAGGGTCGCGTCGATGCCCTGAGCGTGACGCCGCAGGTAGTCGACGCTGTCGGCGCGGTTCCGGGTCTTGTAGCCGTTGGGCGAACGGAACGGCTTCGTGGTGCGCGTGGTGGTGCCGTCCTCGTCTATCCAGTCGACGGTCACCTGCCCGGTGCCGTGCACGGTGACGAGCGCGTCGAACGCGGCGTTCCACCACAGTGCGCCACGCCCGATCCAGCCGACCGTCAGCGTCCCGTCGGCCTCCAACCCGTGCCGGGGCACGGTACGTTCGGCCAGCTCGTGCGGCGGGACTCCGAGACGGGCCGCAGCCTTCTTCATGGACTTCACCAGGACCTTCTGCGGGTGCCGGGAGGGGCTGACCCAGTAGTGCAGGGCCCACAACTCCTCCATCGCGTCCGGGCCGCGCAGCTCGCCGAGGGCCGTGAACGCGGCACCGGCGAGGTCGTCGTCCACGCGGTAGAAGGTGTCCATGGCCTGGGCGTTCTTCCGGGCGACGACAGCGAGGTCGGCGGCCACTCCACCGGCGCCCCCGCCGAGCCAGCCGGCGGCGAGGGCGAAGCCGATCGCCAGACTCCGCGCGGGAGACGGCGGCCGGATCTGCCCGAGCTCCCGGATCACATGCCCGGGATCGGTCACCCCGTGGAAGGAGCCGCCCTGGGCCAACTCCCCCACCGCAAACCGAACCAGCTCGTCGGCACCGTCGGCTTTGAGCAGAACCTTGGCCCGACGCTTCCAGGCGGTATCGACCTTGTAGTGGTAGTCCCAGAACTGCGAGGCCGAGCCCAAGTGGAATACGAGGTCGGCCAGTTCAGGCGACAGGCCCGTCAAACGGCTCCGCGTACGGTTGCTCCAGTCGTTGCCGGCGTCGAGCAGGTTGGCCACGAGATCACTCATGCCGGCGATCCTGCCAGGGGGCACTGACAACGGCTCCGTTCCGGAGTGCATGCTTCCGACAGCGGAAACCCTCATTCCTGCGTCCGGGAATTCGAGGTTTCTGCTGCCGGAGTGCGACGCTCCGGGTAGGGCGGCTATCAGGGCCTCGTCTGCGGTATCGGCCGGGGAACTTCATACGGCGCCACGCGCTACTTCAGTTTGTACTCGCACGGCTTGCCGGACTTTCCGTCCTGGTTGTCCGCGACCTTCTTGCCGTCGACCTTGATGACGCACGAGGCCGCCCGGAGCATGCCGTCGTCGCCCTGCGTCGAACCCGGCACAAGGGTCACCAGGTGCCCGACCCTGTGCTCCGCGCCGACCACGGAGACCTTGGCCGTCTTCTGCCAGGGGAGAGAGACTTCCTCGCCCTTGTTCGTGTCCAGGTCGTAGTAGACCTGGGTCTTCCCGGTTCCCTGCACCTCAAAGGTCACTTCGTGCGTGACGTCCTTGTCGCCTGCGTCGGCCTTCGGCTCCACGCTCGACTTGGCGGCGGCATCGCTCTTGGCAGAGCCCTTGTCGCCACCCCCGCCGCTGCTGCCGCATCCCGTCAACAGAGCGGCAGTTGCGATCAGCGCTATCCCGGTGAGCGTCTTACGCATGGGTCCCCCTTGTCGATCACCACAGGCAGGCAGGCGATCATAGTGGAGTACCTGCCTTTGGTACCTCCGGTGCCGGAGACCAACGCTCTGCTGGTTGTGCGACGTTGGTCTCCGGCACCGGAGGGTCGGCCCCGCTGAATGCGAAATCCGTCAGGACGCGTGAATCCCGACGCCCAGTGCTTCCAGCAACGCCGTGCACGACCGGCAAGGCCGGGTGATCTGGCCGTGCTCGGGATCGCCGTTGGGGCGGATCTTCCGGGACAGGATGACCGCTCCCTCGAAGTGAGGCCGGGCTTCCGCCATGGTGGTGACGCGGCCATCGGCGTGCTCCGCGTCGAGTGCCCAGAACTGGTCGGAGATCAGAGCGGACTCGGCACACGTGCCGAGGAATCGCTCGCGCTGGTCGGCCGGCAGGGCGTCGAAGAATGCCTGCACGGTCGGGTGCAGGTTCGGTGTGCCCTCACCGAACAGGCTGGTGTGGCTGACGATCGTGTCCCGGATGAGCAGGGACGAAGCCACGGAAGGGTAGGTCTCAGGCAAAGTAATCCTCCGCGTCGGCAAGGGTGTCCCCGCTGAGCGCATTCGCGAAAGCTTCGAACTCGTTCTGTCCGAGGAAATAGCCGCCGGTGTGGTGCAGGTAAAAGAACCGCCCCGTCTCGTCCACCAGCCAGATGCCGTTCTCGTAGGTCTCGAAGGCCACTGGGAAAAGCTCCGAGCCCAGCTGCTCGGCAAGTTCGGCGATCTGCCGGGCGTCCCCGCGGAAGCCGATGGTGGGGTCCATCATCAAGGTCATTTTCGGCTCGCCCCCGGGGTAGGGCAGTTCAAGCCCTCCGTACGAACGGATGACGCGGATGGCCACTGCGGAAGGTGTCAGGGGCGACCCCTGCTCCGCCGCGCCGCGTACCCGCAAGGACACGAGTTCGTCGGCCCGTTCGCCGATGTCCCGGCCGGGAGACCACCCGTGCGCCGACAGCCAGCGCTCGACATCGGGCGTATGAGTGTTCAAGGTCATGAGCAGCTCCTTGCGCATACGCGCCTACGAATGAGGGTGGATTCCCAGGCCGGGAAGGACGTGCCTGCAAGTATGACAGGGCGGGAAATAGGTGCCGTGCGGCTCCGTGAGCTGTGTCTCCGGATTGAACTGCTCACCGATGGTTCGCGTATGCATGACTGCACCCTCGAGGCGCTCCCTGGCCTCTTCCACGGTTTTTATGTTCTTCCCCGTGGGGTCGAGCATCTTCAACCGGTCGTTGATCAGCGCAATTTCTGAGCACTTGCCGTGCCCACGACCCAATCGCTCGATAAGCCCCGCGTCCTTGTCCCGCTGGAGCTGGTCGAGCATGTCCTGGAGCACCGGATGGTTCTTGGGCATCTTCTGGCCACCGAATTTGGTGGTGCTGGTGTGCGAAGTGATCACGTTGTCGTGGAGCAGGCTGCCGGCACAACCCGAATCGAGCTTGTGCTGTCCCTTGGGGATCGGGGGCTCCTTGCCGGTGACAACGACATCCGGATCCCTCCGCGCCTTGTCCGCCAGGTTCTGGGACTCGTCGGTGAGAGCCTTGATCTTCTCTTCGGGCGTCAAGTGCGACACGTCCACTGCCGGTGTCCGGTGGTGCTTCATGACGTCGGCACTGGACCCGTGCCACGCCGGCTGCGGGTCGAGCGGCTTGCCCGAAGGCCCGCCGCCATGGCCTCCGGCCCCGGCGGGGTCGTGCGGCGGCGGGGGGTCTCCGGCGTCGTGACCGCCGGGGCCGTCGTGACCACCGTGGCCGTCGTGGCCACCGGGGTGGTCCCCTCCGCCGGCCTCGGCAGGGTGCGCGCCGTCGCCTTCGTGGGCGTTGCCCGAGTGCGCGTCATGAGCGTTGTCCGAGTGCGCGTCGTGGTCGTTGTTGTGGCCGCCGTCGCGCGGCGGGTTGTCGTCCACGTGACGGGGCTCGTCGTGGCCGTGTGGAGCGGAGTCGTGGTGACTCCCGCCGCCACCCGTGTTGCGGCCACCCGATCCTCCGCCCGGGGCATCGTGCCCAGGGTGAGCCGGCGCGCTGTGGCCGCCATGCGTGTCCGGCGTGTGCGAAGCGCTCCCGGAGTAGCCGGCGGGTTCACCGGCGTGGCCGCCCGTGTGCGAGGCAGCGCTGTCGGCGGCTCCGCCTCCCGCATGGGCGGATGCCTGGGGGTGCGAGCCGCCCGCGTGGACGAGGACTGGCTTTTCGGCCGGGCTGGTCTCGTGGGTGCCGCCGAGGTCGGTTTTGTGCGGTTCCTTGACGGCCGGAGGCGCGGCCAAGTTGCCGTGCTGGTCGAGGATTTTGCCCTCGGGGCTGAGGACGCGG